>JBBIIR010000001.1:0-23707 GCA_037446455.1 Hydrogenophilales bacterium
CCCGAATCGGGCACGCCGGGATCTGTGCGGGGGGTGCCCAGCAACGGGCATCCCTACCGCGATTGATGCGCATCCCGCCATTATTACTGGCCTGTCTGGCGCTGGCCGGCTGCCAGGCCGTGGGGCCCGATTACACACGCCCCGCCGTCGCCCTGCCCGCCAGCTATGCCGACGCTTTGGAGGCGGGCCAGGCGAGCGTCCGCGCGGATTGGTGGACGCTGTTCGGCGATCCCCTGCTGGACGCGTTGATCGCGCGCACCCAGGCCGGCAACTTCGATCTGCAGGCCGCCGTCGCCCGAGTCGAACAGGCCGAGGCGGCCCTGCGCGTGGTCGGCGCCGCGCGGGCGCCCGCGCTGGACCTGGACGCCGGCGCCAGCCGCATGCGTTCCAGCACGCAAACCGGCATGCCCATGCCGCGGTACAGCAGCGAGTTGGGGCTGGGCCTGTCGACGGCTTTCGAGTTGGATTTATGGGGACGCCTGCGCCGCGCCGAGGAGGCGGCGCGCGCCAATTTTCTGGCCAGCCGGCATGCGCGCGACAGCCTGCGCATCTCCCTGGCGGGCATGCTGGCCCACACCTATTTCAGCCTGCGCGCACTCGACGCCGAACTCGTCGTCAACCGGGAGGCCCTGGCCAGCCGGGAAGAGACCCTGCGCATCGTCAGCAGCCGCGTCGAGGGGGGACTGGCCTCGCCGCTGGACCTGCGCCAGGCCGAGGGCGACCTCGCCGCCGGTCAGGCGCGGCTCGCCAACCTGCGTCGCTTGCGCGCCCTGGCCGAAAGCCAGCTGGCCCTGCTGGTCGGCACGCCGGGCCTGCGTATCGACGCGGGCGGCCTGTACGACCTGCCGCTCCCGCCGCCGCCGCCGCCCGGCCTGCCCTCCGACTTGCTGCAGGCGCGGCCCGATCTGCGCCAGGCCGAAGAGGCACTGATCGCCAACAATGCCCGCATCGGCGTCGCCAAGGCCGCGCTCTATCCCAACATTTCCCTGACCGGCGCCCTCGGCTCGCGCAGTCAGGACCTGGCCGATCTTTTCAGTGCCGGGGCGCAGACCTGGTCCCTGGGTGTCGGTCTGCTGCTGCCGGTGTTCGATGCCGGGGCCGGGCGGGCCCGCGTCGATCAGGCCAGCGCCCGCCAGAGGGAGGCGCTGGCCGCCTACCAGCAGGCCATCCACAACGCCTTCAGGGAGGTCGGCGACGCCCTCGTCGAGGTGCGCGAGCACGCCATCGCGGAAGCCGCCCAGGAGCGTCGCGTGGGGGCCAACGCCCAGGCCCTGGAACTGGCGCGGGCACGCTATGAAGCCGGCTATTCCGGCTATCTGGAGGTGCTCGTGGCGCAGCGCGGCCTGAACGAATCCCAACTCGCCCGGGTGCTCACGCGCCGCGCCCGGCTGATCGCCGCGGTCGACCTGTTCAAGGCGCTGGGCGGCGGCTGGCGCGAAGCGGAGGCGGGCGCGTCCGCCGGGGTGGAAGCGCCTATTCGCCGCGCCGACGATCCACCGCCCACACCGCCGCCTCCACGCGCGAGCGCAGGTTGAGCTTGCGCAGCAGGTGCTTGACGTGCACCTTGACGGTGCCCTCGGCGATGCCGAGTTCGCGCGCGATCACCTTGTTGCTGCGGCCCTGCGCGATCTGTTCGAGGATGCGCCGCTCCTGCTCGGTGAGACCGGCCTCCTCCAGATCCTTGGGCTTGTTTTCCTCGCGCAGCGAATGCGCGAGCTTGCGCGTCAGGCGCTCGGCGAGGGTGATCTGGCCGGCGGCGGCTTCCTTCAGCTTGAGCAGCAGATCCTCCGGCTCCATTTCCTTCAGCAGGTAGCCGTCCGCCCCGGCGCGCAGGGCGGCCACCAGGTCGCCGGCCTCGTCCGAGACGGTGAGCATGACCACGCGGCTGTCCAGGCCCATGGCCTTGATCGCCTTGAGCACCTCGATGCCGCCCATGGGCTTCATGTTGAGATCGAGCAGGATCATGTCGGGCCGCAGGCCACGCGCGAGTTCCAGACCTTCGGCGCCGGAGGAGGCCTCGCCGGCGACGACGAAATCTCCGGCCATGTCCACCAGTTGCAGGACCGCCTTGCGGAACAGGGGATGGTCGTCGATGACCAGCAGGGTCTGGGGGGTGTCCGCGGTCATCTCAGGTTCTCCTCGCAATCCTGGTCTCGGCCATGCCGCCGCGCCGGCTGGCCGGACGGAACATCAGGGCGACGCGGGCGCCGCCGGCGGCGGATCGCGTGAAGGCGATGCTGCCGGAAAGGGTGCGCGTGCGCTCTTCCATGATGGTCATGCCATAGTGGTGCAGATCGGCGCTTTTGGCGATGCCGACCCCGTCATCCTCCACCGCCACCTCCACCTCGCCCTCCGCCAGGCAGGCGAGGCGGACCGCGGCCCGCCTGGCGCGGGCGTGGTTGAGCACATTGGAGAGGGCTTCGCGCACCACGTGCAGCACGTGGATTTCCTCGTTGGGCGTCAGCGCGCAGCCCTCCAGGGCGATGTCGAGGTCGATCTCCAGTTCGCCGCGCTCGGCGAATTCGTCGACCGTCTGGCGCAGGGCGCTGGCCAGGTTCTGGCCGTCCATCTTCAGGCGGAAGGTGGTGAGCAGCTCGCGCAACTGGCGGTAGGCGCCGCTCATGCCCTCGCGCAGTTCCAGCAGGATCCTGTCGGCCTGCGCGCGCTGGTCCTCCGCCTTCAGGGCGTTCTGCAGACGGCTGACCTGGATCTTCATGTAGGCCAGCGACTGCGCCAGGGAGTCGTGCAGTTCCCGCGCGATGACCGCGCGCTCCTCCAGCAGGGCGACGCGCCGGTTCTGCTCGCCGCGCCGCTCGGCGCCGATGGCGACGCCGATGTGGCGGGACAGGGCCTCCAGCAGTTGCACCTGCCAGGCCTCCAGTTGGCGGCCGTCGGGAATGTCCAGGATGAGCACGCCGTACTGGTGTTCGGCATCGGCCAGCGGCAGGGTGAGGCGGCGATGGAAGTCGCTGGCCATGCTGATGCGCGTCTGGTCGGCGCCGTGACACCACAGGCAGGCGGCGTGGTCACAGGGGCTGGCGTCGCCGGGGCGCATGGTGGTGGCGACGGCGACGCCTTCGCCGGCGCCGAATTCGCCCAGGCAGATGATGCCCGGCCCGAGACCGAGCAGTTGCTCGATGTCGCGCAGGACCGCCAGATAGACCGCCTTGCCCGGCGGTTCGCCATGCAGCCGGGCGATGGAGTGGTAGAGCAGTTCGAGCGACTGGTTGCTGCGCGTGAGCTCGGCGGTCTTCTGGCGCACGCGCTCTTCCAGGTCCTCGTACATGCGCGACAGGTCGCCGGTCA
Source organism: Hydrogenophilales bacterium (assembly GCA_037446455.1). Classification (GTDB taxonomy): domain Bacteria; phylum Pseudomonadota; class Gammaproteobacteria; order Burkholderiales; family Thiobacillaceae; genus PFJX01. The sequence continues at coordinate 3,307 of JBBIIR010000001.1, forward strand.
TGTGGTTGAAGGCGCGCCCCACCTGGCCGAGTTCGTCGTCGCCGACATGCGGCGTGCGCGCCGACAGGTCGCCGGCGCCGACGCTGTCGGCGAGCGCCTGCAGGCCGCGCAGCGGCTGCACCAGGTGGTTGTGGATGAGTTGCACCGTCAGCAGCACCACCAGCACGGTGAGGAGCAGGGCGGCGCCCAGCACCACGCGCATGACCAGGATCTTCGCCTCGGTGGTGTCCTCCATCTGCTGTACCAGGCGGTTGATGTGGTCGACGAAGCGCCCCATCTCATCGAGCAGGGCGATGCGCGCCGCCGCATCCGGCCCCATTGCGGTCCCGCTTGCCATGGCCGCGAAACGTGGCTGGACGCGTTGCCGCCATTCATCCCATACCGCGCGGTAGGTGGCGGCCAGGTCGGCATCCCCGTCGCGCGGCAGCATGGCCAGGATGGCCTCGCTTTGCAGCGTGGCCTCGAAACGGCGCAGGCTTTCCGCCATGCGTTGGCGCACCGCGTCCTGCTCCGGCAGGGGGCCGGCGAGATAGAGGCTCGCCATGTGCCAGCTCTGCATGCGCAGGCTGCCCGCCTTGTTGATGGCCTCGCCGCTGCCCTGCGTGGATTCCGCGACCAGACCGGACACCGCCATGCCCAGCACCGCCAGCAGGGCGATGGCGGCGATGGCGCCGCCCACGCGCAGCAGCAGGGAATTCTGCAGCGCGGGCCAGTTCAGCTTGGGCAGGCGGCGTCGGAAGGACATGGCGGGCGAGGTGGGGCCGGAAGCGGATGTACTCCTTTTTATGCCCAGGCCGGCGGCGAGGAAATACCCACAAAGTTTCCATGCCCGCCGCCATCCCTCGGAGCTGCGAAATCAATGCAATAAAAACAATGGGATAGGCCCATTCCACGTACCACTTTGTGGGTAATTCGGGCCTCGTGCACCACCGTATACCCCCTGGTGGCGATTTTTTTCGCTCCCTACACTGCGTCATACCGATTTTCGGATATCGAAGTTTTTTTGTGGGGGAAAGTCATGACGCCACATGCCCAGAAACAGATCTCGGTGCTCGTGATGAGCACCCTGGCCTTCACGGTGTGCTTTGCCATTTGGTTGATGTTCGCCGTCATCGGCATTCCCATCAAGGCGCAACTGGGCCTCAACGAAACCCAGTTCGGCATTCTCATCGCCACGCCGGTGCTGACCGGCTCGCTGATCCGCCTGCCGCTGGGCATGCTCACCGACAAGTTCGGCGGCCGCGTGGTGTTCTTCGTCCTGATGCTGGCCACCGTGGGACCGATCTGGCTGATGTCCACCGCCACCGCGTTCTGGCATTTCCTGGTGATCGGCCTGTTCGTCGGTCTGGCCGGCGGCTCCTTCGCGGTGGGCATCTCTTATTGCGCGCGCTGGTTCGAAAGGGAACGCCAGGGCATGGCCATGGGCGTGTTCGGGGTCGGCAACGTCGGCGCGGCGGTCACCAAGCTGGTGGCGCCGGCCATCGTCATTGCCTACGGCTGGACCATGGTGCCGCAGGTGTACGCCGCCGCCATGTTGGTCACCGCCATCCTGTTCTGGCTGTTCACCTACGACGATCCGGCGCACCGCGTGCCGTCGCACGTCACCGTGCGCGATCAGCTCGCGGTGCTGAAGGACCCGACGGTGTGGAAGTATTGCCAGTATTACTCCATCGTCTTCGGCGGCTATGTCGCGCTGTCGTTGTGGATGACGCGCTATTACGTGGCCGAGTATGAGTTCGACCTGGCCAAGGCGGCGCTGCTGGCCACCGCGTTTTCGCTGCCGGGCGGCATCCTGCGCGCGGTGGGCGGCTGGATGTCGGACAAGTGGGGCGCGCACCGCGTCACCTGGTGGGTGCTGTGGGTGTCCTGGATCTGCCTGTTCATCATGTCCTATCCGCAGACCGAGTTCACCGTGCAGACCGTGACCGGACCGCAGACCTGGCGCATCGCCCTGTCGCCGGAACTGTTCACGGCGCTGCTGTTCACCGTCGGCGTCGCCTTCGCCTTCGGCAAGGCCAGCGTCTTCAAGTACATCTCCGACGAATACCCGCACAACATCGGTACGGTGTCGGGCATCGTCGGCCTGGTTGGCGGCCTCGGCGGTTTCCTGCTGCCCATCATGTTCGGCGCGCTGGTCGATCTGACCGGCATCCGCTCTTCCGCCTTCATGCTGATGTACGGCGTGGTCTGGGTCAGTCTGATCTGGATGTACACCACCGAGGTGCGCAAGCTCGATTACCTGGCCAAGAAGCGCGCGGAAAGACCCGCCGACGCCATGGAATGACCGCCTTCCCAACACAAAAGTCCCCCCCCGAAACCGACCCGCAACAGGAGAACACCATCATGGCCAGGCTAACGCGCTGGGAACCCGAAGATCCGAAGTTCTGGCAGGAAACCGGTAGCAGAATCGCCTGGCGCACCTGCGGCATCACCACGTTCTCGCTGATCTTTTCCTTCGCCACTTGGTTCGTGATGAGCGCGGTGGTGGTGCGCATGCCCGCCATCGGCTTCCAGTTCACCACCATGGAACTGTTCTGGCTGGCGGCGATTCCGGGCCTGGCCTCGGGCATCCTGCGCCTGATCCATTCCAACTTCATCCCGGTGCTGGGCACGCATCCGGTGGTCAGCATCGCCACCATCATCAAGGTGCTGCCCATGATCTGGCTGGGCTTTGCCATCCAGGACCTGAACACGCCTTGGATCACCTTCATGATCATCGGCTTCCTGTGCGGCATGGGTGGTGGCGACTTCTCGTCCTTCATGCCCTCGACCAGCATCTTCTTCCCGAAGCGCTTGCAGGGGCTGGCCATGGGCATCCAGGCGGGCCTGGGCAACTTCGGCGTGTCCATCGTCCAGTTCGTCGCCCCGTGGATCATCGGCTTCGCCGCCATCGGCACCATCGCCGGCGGCCCGCAGGTATTCACCAAGGCGGAACCGGTCAAGGGCGCCATCACGGTGACCAAGGATGCCCAGACCAAGCGGGTCACCGACGTGGTGGTCAACAAGCCTGAACTGGTCGCGGCCATCGAGGTGATCCGCGACGAGAGCGGAATGCTCAAGGACGTGGTCCTGCACGAGACCGACACGGTCAAGAAGATCCGGGAAGAGGTGACGCGGGATGCGCAGGGCAGGATCGTCGAAGTCACGCCCTCCAAGGGCATGAAGATCAACGTCAAGCGCAACGACAAGGGTGAGATCACCGACGTGGTCGTGCTGAACGTGGCCAAGAAGGCGATGTGGGTGCAGAACGCCGCCTACATCTGGGTGCCCTTCCTGGTGATCGCCTTCATCCTCGCCGTGCTGTTCCTGAAGAGCGTGTCGCTGCCCTCGCGCGGCTTCAAGGGCCAGTTCGAGATCCTCTCCAGCAAGAACCGGGCGCGCACCCATACCTGGAACTGCACGATGACCTACATCACCTCGTTCGGTTCGTTCTCCGGTTTCGCCGCGGCCTTTCCGATGCTGATCAAGACCCTGTACGGCGGTTTCGAAGGCGCGCCCGACCCCCTCGCCTACGCTTACCTGGGCCCAATGATCGGCGCCACGATACGCGTCATCACCGGCGGCATGTTCGACAAGATCGGCGGCAGCAAGGGTATGCAGTGGACCACGCTGGGACAGATCGGCGGCGTGTTGTTCCTGGTGTTCGGCGGCTATCTCACGCCGACCTCGGTGGAGCAGTTCCAGGGCTTCCTGTGGGGCATGCTGTGGATCTTCCTGATGACCGGCACCAACAACGCCGCGACCTTCCGCCAGTACCCCATCGTCTTCGCCTACTCGCCCGCGAAGGGTGCGCAGATGTTGGGTTGGACCGGGGCCTGGGGGGCATTCGGGCCGTTCGTGTGGAACATTCTGATCGGCCAGTCGATCTCGATTACCGGCAATGCCAAGCTGTTCTTCCTGGGGCTGAGCGCGTTCTACGTCTACACCCTGTTCATCAACTGGTGGTACTACACGCGCCGCGGCTCCGAGCGCTTCGACTACGGCAACAGCGGCGGCACTTGGTGGGACCAACTGTCCGATGCCGAGAAGAACCGCATGCGCCAGATCGACCTGGGCAAGGCTTGAGGGAGCGTCGGCCATGAGCCAAACGGACCTGCTGATCAACCTCCTGGGCTGCGCCTACGGAGTGGTCTTGATCGCCGCGATGTTTCTGCGCACCCCGCTGACCGAGGCCATGCGCATCGACGCCCTCTTCATCCCCCGTTACTCGGAAAAAACCCGGCCGCTGAACCTGCTGGCCGGCCTGTTGGTGGCGGGCTACGCCCTCTACTCACTCCTCACCCCTCATCCCTAACTCCTCACCCCCGGCAAGGAGACCCATATGAGTCACTTTCTCGACCGCCTGACCTACTTCACCCACCCGCGCGAGCCCTTCTCCGGCGAGCACGGCGTGATGACCATCGAGGACCGCAAATGGGAGGACGCCTACCGCAATAGATGGCGTCACGACAAGGTGGTGCGCTCGACGCACGGCGTCAACTGCACCGGCGGCTGCTCCTGGAAGATCTTCGTGAAGAACGGCCTGGTGTCGTTCGAGATGCAGCAGACCGACTATCCGCGCACCCGCGAGGACATGCCCAACCACGAGCCGCGCGGCTGCCAGCGCGGCGCCTCGTTCTCCTGGTATCTGTACAGCCCGCATCGCATCAAGCACCCGATGATTCGCGGCCGCCTGCTCGACCTCTACCGCGCCGAGAAGAAGAGCGGCAAGGATCCGGTGGAAGCCTGGCGCGCCATTCAGGCGGACACCAGCAAGCGCGACAAGTACGTCAAGGTGCGTGGTCTGGGCGGCTTCGTGCGCACCTCCTGGGACGAGGTGCTGGAGATCGTCGCCGCCGCCAACGTGCACACCATCGACAAATGGGGCCCGGACCGCATCTACGGCTTCTCCCCCATCCCCGCCATGTCGATGATCTCCTACGCCGCCGGCTCGCGTTACCTGTCGCTGATCGGCGCCGCCTGCGGCTCCTTCTACGACTGGTACTGCGACCTGCCCATCGCCAGCCCGCAGACCTGGGGCGAGCAGACCGACGTGCCGGAAGCGGCCGACTGGTACAACTCGACCTACCTGATCATCACCGGCGCCAATCTGCCGATGACGCGCACGCCGGATGCGCACTTCGCCATCGAGACCCGCTACAAGGGCACCAAGATCGTCTCCATGGCGCCGGACTACGCCGAGTACGTGAAGTTCGCCGACCTCTGGATGCCGGTGAAGCAGGGCACCGACTCCGCCGCCTTCATGGCCATGGGCCATGTCGCCCTGAAAGAGTTCTACATCAACCGGCAGACGCCGTACTTCCAGGAGTACGCGCGCAAGTACACCGACCTGCCCATGCAGGTGATGCTGCGTAGCCACGAGAACGGCTATGTCAGCGACCGCAACCTGCGCGCCTCCGACTTCGCCAACAACCTGAACGAGGCCAACAACCCGGAATGGAAGACCATCGCCTTCGATGAGACCTCCGGCCAGTTCGTCGCCCCCAACGGCTCCATCGGCTTCCGCTGGGGCGAGGAGGGCAAGTGGAACCTGCTGGAGAAGTCGGCCAATGCCGACACGAGCCTGGAACTCTCCTGCCAGGGCAAGGCCGGCGCCGAGGTGGTTGCCGTGGGCTTCCCCCACTTCACGCCGGGCGAGCCCGACCTGCTCTGGCGCAATGTGCCCGCGCGCCGCGTCAGGCTGGTGGACGGCAGTGAAGTCCTGGTGACCTCGGTGTTCGACCTGCTGGTGGCGCAGTACGGCGTCGATCGCGGCCTGGGCGGCGACAATGTGGCCGGCTCCTACGACGATGCCAACGTGGCCTACACCCCGGCCTGGGCGGAGAAGGTCACCGGCGTGAAGCGCGCCGACCTGGCCCGCACCGGACGCGAGTTCGCCGACAACGCCGCCAAGACCCACGGCAAGTCCATGGTCATCCTGGGCGCGGCCATCAACCACTGGTACCACCACGACCAGTCCTACCGTTCGATCATGAACCTGCTGCACCTGTGCGGCTGCGTCGGCCAGAGCGGCGGCGGCTGGGCGCATTACGTCGGCCAGGAGAAGCTGCGTCCGCAGGCCGGCTGGGCGCCCATCGCTTTCGGCCTCGATTGGCATCGCCCGCCGCGCCACATGAACTCCACCTCGTTCTGGTACTTCCACACCGACCAGTGGCGCTACGAGACGATCAAGCCGGACCACCTGCTCTCCCCCGCGGGCAGGAACCGCAACAAGGGCTATGCGCTGGCGGACTACAACGTGGTTTCCACGCGCCTGGGCTGGCTGCCTTCCGCGCCGCACTTCAACCGCAACCCCATCGAACTGGCCGCCGAGGCCGCCAAGGCCGGCGCCGGCGACGAGGCCGGCGCGGCGAAATACGTGGCCGAGCAGCTCAAGTCCGGCGCCCTGGACGTGGCCTTCGCCGACCCGGACAACCCGGTGAACTGGCCGCGCAACCTGATCGTCTGGCGCGGCAACCTCATCGGCACCTCGGCCAAGGGCCACGAGTACTTCCTCAAGCACCTGCTGGGCGCGCAGAACGGCGTGCTGCAGGAGAGCGGCCCCGGCAACGACTGCAAGGAAGTGAAGTGGCACGAGCACGCCCCGGCCGGCAAGCTGGACCTGATGGTGGACATCAACTTCCGCCTCAACTCCACCGGCGCCTACGCGGACATCATCCTGCCCACCGCCACCTGGTACGAAAAGAACGACCTCAACACCACGGACATGCACCCCTTCATCCACCCCCTGGGCGAGGCGGTGTCTCCGGGCTGGGAGTCCAAGTCCGACTGGCAGATCTTCAAGGCCCTGGCGAAGAAGTTCTCCGCCCTGGCGGGCAAGCACCTGGGCGTGCGCCGCGACCTGGTGGCCCTGCCCATGCAGCACGATTCGCCGTTCGAGCTGGCGCAGCCCCTGGGCCGGGTCAAGGACTGGAAGAAGGGCGACTGCGACCCCATCCCCGGCAAGACCATGCCCTTGATCAAGCTGGTCGAGCGCGACTACGGCAGCACCTACAACAAGTTCATCGCCCTCGGCCCGCTCATGGTCAAGCTCGGCAACAACATCAAGGGCATCGACTGGAACACCGAGCAGGAGTACGAGGAACTCAAGAAGTGCAACTTCACGGTGAAGGAAGCGGGCGTGTCCTTCGGCATGCCCAGCCTGGAAGAGGACATCGCCACGTGTGACGCGGTGATGCGCATGGCGCCGGAGACCAACGGCGAGGTGGCGCACAAGTCCTGGTCGGCCTTGAGCAAGAAGACCGGCATCGACCACCATCACCTGTACGCCGGTCGCCACGAGGACAAGTTCACCTTCAGCGACATCGTCGCCCAGCCGCGCAAGATCATCACCGCGCCGACCTGGTCCGGCATCGAGTCGGAGCACGTGTCCTACAACGCCGGCTATACCAACATCCACGAACACATCCCGTTCCGCACCCTGACCGGCCGCGCCCACTTCTATCAGGACCACGAGTGGATGCTCGACTTCGGCGAGGGCTTCTGCGTGTTCCGCCCCGGCGTGGATATGCAGGACCACAAGAAGATCCCGGACAGCGTGAAGAGCAAGCCGCATCTGGTGCTGAACTGGATCACGCCGCACTCCAAGTGGGGCATCCACTCCAGCTACCAGGACAACCTGCGCATGCTCAACCTGTTCCGCGGCGGCCCTTACTTCTGGATCTCGGAGGACGACGCCAGGAGCGTGGGCATCGCGGACAACGACTGGGTCGAGGCGCTCAACGCCAACGGCGCCACCGTCGCGCGGGCGGTGGTCTCGCAGCGCGTGCCGCGCGGCATGGCGCTGATGTACCACGCCCAGGAGAAGAACGTGAACGTGCCGGGCTCGCCGACCACGGGCAAGCGCGGCGGCATCCTCAACTCCGTGACCCGCATCGTCGTCAAGCCCACCCACATGATCGGCGGCTACGCCCAACTGGCCTACAGCTTCAACTACTACGGCCCGGTGGGCAGCAACCGCGACGAATTCGTGGTGGTGCGCAAGATCGAGGACCGCGATGTGGACTGGCTGGAGCGGCCGCTGACCCCGGAGCGGGAACAGCAGCGCAATCCGGTCGGGGTGGGCGCGAAATGAGATTTTCCCCCTCCCCCCTGGGGGGAGGGCCGGGGAGAGGGAACAACGCTGGCATAAGCCGTTTCGCCAAGGATGCGTTGCTCCCTCACCCCCAGCCCCTATCCCGGTGGGAGAGGGGGGTAACCGGGTTTAACCGCCGAGGTTCAGAGGTACGGGTCTCATGGCTGGGTACACGCTTCCCGAGGGCCCCGGTGGTTAACAAATTTGTAGATGTCGTAGGGCGGGTGAGCGAAGCGTTACCCGCCGCCATGCATCCGGCGGATTACGGCGCTTCGCGCCTGATCCGCCCTACGAGATAGGAGCTTGAAATGAAAGTCCGAGCGCAATTCGCCTTCGTCTTCAACCTGGACAAGTGCATCGGTTGCCACACCTGTTCGGTGACCTGCAAGAACGTCTGGACCAACCGCAAGGGCGTCGAATACGTCTGGTTCAACAACGTCGAATCGAAGCCCGGCATCGGCTATCCCAAGCAATGGGAAAACCAGGAAGTCTGGCGCGGCGGCTGGGAGCTGAAAAACGGCAAGCTGCAACTGAAATCCGGCTCCAAGCTGGACCGGCTGCTGAACATCTTCGCCAATCCGGACATGCCGGAGATCGACGATTACTACGAGCCGTTCACCTTCGATTACGCCCATCTGCAGAACGCCAGGCTGTCCGAGGCGGCCCCCACCGCGCGGCCGGTGTCGCAGATCACCGGCGAGAAGATGGAAAAGATCACCTGGGGCCCGAACTGGGAAGACGACCTGGCCGGCGAGTTCGAGAAGCGGGCCAAGGACCGCAACATGCGCAACCTGGAGAAGGCGATCTACAAGCAGTTCGAGAACACCTTCCACATGTACCTGCCGCGCATCTGCAACCACTGCATCAACCCGGCCTGCGTCGCGGCCTGCCCGTCCGGCTCGCTGTACAAGCGGGAGGAGGACGGCATCGTCCTGGTGGACCAGGACAAGTGCCGCGGCTGGCGCATGTGCGTCAGTTCCTGCCCCTACAAGAAGGTGTTCTACAACTGGGAGTCCGGCAAGGCGGAGAAGTGCATCGGCTGCTATCCGCGCGTCGAATCCGGCATGCCGACCGTGTGTTCCGAGTCCTGCGTCGGCCGCATCCGCTACAACGGCATCATGCTGTACGACGCCGACAAGATCGAGGCGCTGGCGTCCACCCCCAACGAGCAGGACCTCTACCAGGCCCAGCTCGACATCTTCCTGGACCCGAACGATCCAGAGGTCATCAAGCAGGCGCGCATCGACGGTGTTCCCGAGGACTGGATCAGCGCGGCTCAGAAATCGCCCATCTACAAGATGGCGGTGGACTGGAAGATCGCCTTCCCCATGCACCCGGAGTTCCGCACCCTGCCCATGGTCTGGTACGTGCCGCCGCTGTCGCCGGTGCAGTCGCACATCGACCAGGGCGCCCTGTCCTCCGATCCCGGCAGCGTCATTCCGCCGGTGGAGAACCTGCGCATGCCGCTGAAGTACCTGGCCAACCTGCTCACCGCCGGCAAGGAAGCGCCCATCGTCTCCGCCCTCAAGCGCATGATCGCCATGCGCGCCTACCAGCGCTCGGTGCACGTGGAGGGCACGCCCGACACCCGCGCCCTGGACGAGATCGGCATGAGCGTGGACATGGCCCTGGAGATGTACCGTTACCTGGCCATCGCCAACTACGAGGACCGCTTCGTCATCCCCACCGGCCACCAGGAAGTCACCCTGGAAGACTTCTACGGCCACCAGGGCCAGAACGGCTTCACCTTCGGCAACGATTCCTCGCCGGGCATCTCCGCCAATTCCCTGTTCCCGGAACGCCGCAAGGAGACGGTGGAACCGCTGGATCCCGCCCCGGCGGCCGGCGAACGCTGACACGCCCCTCCCCCTCGGGGGAGGGAACTGATCTGAAGGAGATTGACCATGTTCTACCCACTGCTATCCAAACTGCTCGATTACCCGGACACGCAGCTGATGCAGGCCCTGCCCGAGCTGCGCGCCAGCCTGCGCCAGGGTTTCGAGGCCACGGAATGGATCGTCCTGGACCGCTTCATGAAGGAATTGTCGGAGCGGGATCTCACCGAGGCCCAGGCCGCCTACGTGCAGACTTTCGACCTCACGCCCGCGCACGCCTTGCATCTCACCCACCATCTGTTCGGCGATGACAAGAACCGGGGCCCCGCCCTCATCGACCTGACCGAGTTCTACAAGGCGTACGGGCTGCAACTGGTGGCCGGCGAAAGCGCGGCGAATGAGCAGAGCGCGGACGCGGATCACGTCAACGAACTGCCCGACTTCCTGCCCCTGGTGCTGGAATTCGCCGGTCAGCTCGAGGCCGAGGAAGGTCGCCTGTTCCTCTCCCAGTGGAGCAAGGTGCTCAACCAGCTCGCCAGCAATCTGGAGGAAGCGAAGAGCCTCTACGCGCCCCTGATCCGCCTAGTCGAACAACGCAGCCTGCTGGTCAAGGCCGCTGCCTGAAAGGAATCAACATCATGGATCTGCATCAAATCGTCTTCGGGGTTTATCCCTACATCGCCCTGGCCACCTTCGTTCTCGGCAGCTGGATCCGCTTCGACCACGAGCAATACACCTGGAAAAGCGATTCCAGCCAGCTCCTGTCCAAGCGCTACATGCGCTTCGCCAGCAACGTCTTCCACATCGGCATCATCGGCATCTTCTTCGGCCACCTGGTCGGTTTGCTGACGCCGCACTCGGTGTTCCTCGCCCTCGGCATTTCCGACGCGGCCCACCAGGGTATCGCCATCTTCGTCGGCGGCATTTTCGGCCTCATGGTGATCCTCGGCGGCAGCATCCTCTGGCTGCGGCGCCTGTTCAATCCGCGCGTGCGCGCCGCCAGCCGCTGGATGGACATCAACATCCTGGGCTGGCTGGTGGCCACCGCCTGTGTCGGCATGGCCTCCATCTTCTGGTCCATGGGCCACGCCGACAAGCAGGACTTCACGGTGATGCTGCGCCTGACCGAGTATGTGCAGAGCATCGTCATCCTGCAGCCCAACCCGGATCTGCTGCGCGACATCGAGCTGGTCTACAAGCTGCACATCTTCCTCGGCCTGTCGGTGTTTCTGTTCTTCCCCTTCACCCGTCTGGTGCACATCTGGAGCGCGCCCATCGGCTATCTGTTCCGCGCCTATCAGGTCGTGCGCGCCAAACGCACCGCCTGAGCCCTTGCCGCCGCCGTGGACGGACCCGTCCGCCACGCACGCCTCCTCTCCGCGCAACGCCTTCGCGCGGCGGATGCCACGGCGGCCTTTACATCCTTTCTCCCGCGCGGCGGGCTGACGCTCGCGCCGGGGGTTCCCCACCTTCGCAACCGGAGCCCGGAATGACCATGTCGCACAAGGAAACGCCACCCAAACCCAAACTGCAAACCCCGAAAAGCATCTTTCTGGAAGAGGCCAGGGAAAGCACCAATCCCTATGCCATCTATACGAAGTCCCTGATGGTGGACGGACGCAAAGTGCTCACCGACCCCGAGGGCTACATCCTCAACATGGACGAATGGAGCGAGGAATTCGCCCGCGCCCAGGCCGAGCGCGAGGGCCTGGTGCTCACCGACGAGCACTGGCAGGTGATCCATTTCATCCGCGCGTACTACGACGACCACAATGTGCAGGCCCAGGTGCGCGACATGGTCATGCACTTCCGCACCCTGTGGGGGCCGGACAAGGGCAACAGCCGCCATCTGCACGACATCTTCCCGATGGGCGGTCCGCAGAAGCAGGGCAACCGCGTCGCCGGCATGCGCAAGACCAAGGGCGAGCACTGAGCCGGACCCGCGCGCCGATCGCGCCAAGCAACTTCGCCGGCACGCGCCACACCAACCCGGTTGCTGGATGCGGGATGGCCGGGCGCGCAGCATGAGTCACGCAGGGCTGCCTGCATGCTGCATGACTGATCTCCTCAACACCCGCGCCCGTCGCGGTTTCGAACCCGGCCTGGCGTCGGGTTTTTTTTCGGGGGAACATACGCACAGCCCCACTACACCCCGTCATTGCCGCGCCCCTTCTTTTTCCTGTCCTTGCCGGGAACGGCTGTATAAAATGGAATACGCATGTACGTTATCTATAGCACCGAAGCTTTTGATGCTTGGTTGCCCCAGCCTGAGGGACCGGGACGCGAAAGCCCGGATTCAGGCCCGCATTGACCGCGCCGAGGATGGCAACCTCGGGGACTGTGAGCCGGTGGGCGATGGCGTATCAGAGATGAGGATTCACCACGGGCCGGGGTATCGCGTCTATTTCATCCGGCGTGGCCTGGAAGTGCTGGTATTGCTGGCGGGCGGCGACAAGGCCGCCCAAGCCAGGGACATCAAGGCCATCCTCAGGCTGGCCCGAGAACTGAAGGAGTAAGGACATGGCATTGAAGCTGCGCAAATGGGATAGCGCCGAACACCTGCAAACGCCCGATGACATGGCGGCGTATCTGGACGCCTGCATGGAAGAGGCGGGGGACGATGCCGCCTTCATCGCCAAGGCCCTGGGCAACATCGCCCGCGCCAAGGGTATGACGCAACTTGCCAAGGACACCGGCATGGGGCGGGAGAGCCTTTACAAAGCCCTGTCCGGCGAAGGCAACCCCAGCTTTGCCACCGTGTTGAAGGTGACTCATGCCCTGGGGCTGGAATTGCGGGTGGCCCGCAAAGAAACCGCGCCGGCTTGAAACGGGAACACCCTCGGCACCGCCATAGCCGCCGACTGACCGAGCAAGCCGCTCCCTAGCCCGACGGGCTGGGGAGGCTTCTAGGGCCGGGCGAAGTGGTAACGGCTGCCCCGTCGCCTGCTGTGGGGGTGACATCGCAAGGTTGCGCTTACATATTGCTTACATGGAGAGGAATCCGGCCGGAATGAAAAACGGCTTCCACCTGGGAAGCCGCGTATTTACTGGTGCCGACAGTCTGACTCGAACAGACGACCTATCGCTTACAAGGCGATTGCTCTACCAACTGAGCTATGCCGGCGGATGGCGCGGGCGCCGCTGGGTGCATGCTACTTGACGACGCGCAGACGGGGTTTGCCCTTGGGCGGCTGGGGCGGTGATGGGTTCCCGGCCTCGTCCTGTGCGCTGGTGGACGGGGTGGCGTCGGTCTCCGCTTCTCCGGTTGCGTCGCCGGGGCGCGGCAGGAATTCGAAGCTCATGCCCTCGCCGGTTTCCTTGGCGTAGATGGCGAGTACGTTGCCGACGGGGACCTCGATGGCATGCGAGGCGCCACCGAAGCGGGCGGAGAAGGTCACCCACTCGTTGTCCATTTGCAGGTTGCGCACGGCGCTGGGGCCGACGTTGAGGACGATCTGGCCGTCCTTGACGTAGCCCTGCGGGACGCGCGTGCGGCTGTCCACCTTGACGGTCAGATAGGGGGTCAGGCCGCTGTCGACACACCACTCGTAGAGCGCGCGCAGGAAGTACGGTTGCTGGGAAAGCGCGCTCATCGACGAGCCCTTACTTGCGCATGGCTTTTTCGACGGGCGTCAGGGCCTCGATGAAGGCCGGCCGGGCGAACAGGCGCTCGGCGTATTTCAGCAGCGGCGTGGCCTGCTTGGGCAGCTGGATGCCGTAATGGTTGAGGCGCCAGAGCAGGGGGGCGATGGCGACGTCGAGCATCGAGTATTCATCGCCCAGCATGTACTTCTGCTTGCCGAAGATGGGGGCGATCTGCGTCAGGTTGTCGCGCACGCTGGCGCGGGCCTTCTCGGCGGCCTTGGGCGTGCCGTGCACGATGTCGCCCAGATGCGAGAACAGGTCGCTCTCGAAGTTGTGCAGGAACAGGCGCGCCCGCGCCCGCATGACGGGGTCGGCCGGCATCAACTGGGGATGCGGGAAACGCTCGTCGATGTACTCGTTGATGATGTTGGACTCGTACAGGGTCAGGTCGCGTTCGACCAGGATGGGGACGCGGCCATAGGGGTTCATGGCGGCGATTTCATCCGCCTTGTCCTGCGGGTCCATGTCGCGGATGTCGAAATCCATGCCCTTTTCGTAGAGCACGATGCGACAGCGCTGGCTGAAGGGACAGGCGGTCCCCGAATACAGAATCATCATTTTGTGTTCAACCTTCGTGCCTAGTGCACGTCTTTCCAATATTCCTTCTTGAGATAGAAGGCGACCACGTAGAACAGTCCGAGGAACAGCAGGACGGCGACGCCGAGATGCATGCGCTCGCTTTTCGCGGGCTCGCCCATCCAGGCCAGGTAATTCACCAGGTCGCCGACCAGGGCGTCGTATTCGGCCAGGGTCATGCTGCCAGGCCGCGCCAGTTCGAGTCGGTCCAGCACCTTGTGTTCGACGCCGTCCGCGCTCTTCTCGACGCGATGGACGGGAACCATCTGGCCTTGCAGATCGTGCAGGACGTGCGGCATGCCGACGTTGTCGAAGACCCTGTTGTTCCACCCCATGGGGCGGCCGTTGTCGCGGTAGAAACCGCGCAAATAGGTATAGACCCAATCGGCGCCGCGTGAACGGGTGATCACCGACAGGTCGGGAGGGGGAACACCAAACCATTCCTTCGCATCTTTCGCGCGCATGGCCACCTGCATGGTCTCGCCCGGCTTGTCGGCGGCGAACAGCAGGTTTTCCTTGATCAGCGCTTCGCTGAGGCCGAAGTCCTGCATGCGGTTGTAGCGCATATAGCTGGCGGCATGGCAGCTCAGGCAGTAGTTGACGAAGACGCTGGCGCCGCGCTGCAGGGATTCCTGGTCGCGCGGGTTGACCGGGGCGCGATCCAGAGGGACGCCGGGCCCGGCGGCCCAGACCGCGGTGGGCAGGGCGAGGAACAGGAAAAGCAGCTTTTTCATTTCGTCACCCTTTCCGGAACCGGCTTGACGGTGTCGTTCTTCGTGTACCAGGGCATCAGCAGGAAGAAGGCGAAGTACACCACGGAAAGCACGCGGGAGATCCAGGTGTACAGCTCGGTGGCGGGCAGGATGCCGAGGATGCCCAGGCCGATGAAGGCGATCACGAACAGGGTCAGGGCGATCTTGAACTTGGGGCCGCGGTAGCGGATGGACTTCACCGGGGATTTGTCCAGCCAGGGCAGCAGGAAGAAGATCAGCACCGCCACCCCCATCAGCGCCACGCCCGGGAACTGCGAGCCGAGGATGGGCGGCACCGCGCGCAGGATGGCGTAGTAGGGCGTGAAGTACCAGACCGGGACGATGTGCTCGGGGGTCTTCAGCGGGTCGGCCGGGATGAAGTTGTTGTACTCCAGGAAGTAGCCGCCCATCTCCGGGGCGAAGAAGACGATGGCGGCGAACACCATGAGGAAGACCACCCCGCCGAGGATGTCCTTCACGGTGTAGTAGGGGTGGAAGGGGATGCCGTCGAGCGGCTTGCCCTGCTCGTCTTTCAGCTTCTTGATCTCGACGCCGTCCGGATTGTTCGAGCCGACTTCGTGCAGGGCCACCAGGTGGGCCGCCACCAGGCCCAGCAGCACCAGCGGCAGGGCGATGACGTGCAGGGCGAAGAAGCGGTTGAGGGTGGCGTCGCCCACCACGTAGTCGCCGCGGATCCAGATGGACAGGTCCTCGCCGATGAAGGGCACGGCGGCGAACAGGTTGATGATGACCTGCGCGCCCCAGTAGGACATCTGGCCCCAGGGCAGCAGGTAGCCCATGAAGGCCTCGGCCATCAGCACCAGATAGATGAGCACGCCGAAGATCCAGATCAGTTCGCGCGGCTGCCGGTAGGAGCCGTAGATCATGGCGCGGAACATGTGCAGGTAGACCACCACGAAGAACATGGAGGCGCCGGTGGAGTGGATGTAGCGCACCAGCCAGCCGTAGTCCACGTCGCGCATGATGTACTCGACGGAAGCGAAGGCCAGGGCCGCGTCCGGCTTGTAGTGCATGGTCAGGAAGATGCCGGAGACGATCTGGATGACCAGCACCAGCAGGGCCAGCGAGCCGAAGAAGTACCAGAAGTTGAAGTTCTTCGGCGCGAAATACTCGGACAGGTGCGCCTTGTAGGAGGCGCTGAGCGGGAAGCGCGCATCGACCCAGTTGAGCAGTTTATCCATGTGTGTTGTCCCCTCTTCGAAATCAGGCCGCGTCCTGGTCCTCGCCGATCAGCACCTTGCTCTCGGACAGGTACTTGTGCGGCGGAATGACCAGATTGGTGGGGGCGGGCGAACCGTTGAAAACCCGTCCGGCGAGGTCGAAGCGGGAGCCGTGGCAGGGGCAGAACCAGCCGCCCGCCCAGTCCGCGCCAAGGTCGGCGGCGCCGACTTCCTTGCGGAAGGTGGGGGAGCAGCCCAGGTGGGTACAGAGGCCCACCACGATGAGGTATTCGGGCTTGATGGAACGCGTCGGGTTCTTGCAGTACTCGGGCTGTTGGCCGCGGTTGTCGGAGGCCGCGTCCGTCAGCTTGTCATCATGCTTACCCAGCAATTCGAGCATTTCGGGGGTGCGATTCACCACCCAGACCGGCTGGCCGCGCCATTCCACGGCCAGCAGCATGCCGGGTTCCACCTTCGACAGGTCCACCTCCACCGGGGCGCCGGCGGCCTTGGCGCGGGCGCTGGGGTTCATGCTCAGCACGAAAGGGACCGCGACGCCCAGGGCGGCGACGCCGCCCAGCGCCGAAGTCATGGTCACCAGAAAGCGGCGTTTGGAATCATCCACGCTTGTTTCGCTCATAACGTCTGTCCTGCCTGAGGGATGAATATTCTGGGCCGCGGCCAGTTTGGCGGTGACCCGCCGTCCGGCCCGATCCCGGGCAATTTACAAAAACCGGCATTTTACAGACAAACGACAGGGAACTTAAAGCCTGGATTTCAGTATGGGATTAGCCTCTCCCGTCTGCGCTAGAATGAATCACTTTTTTTGCTCCGCACAAACATGCACAAGGCTTGGCTGATCTTCGCCCAGTGCGTGGCCGCCCTGGTGGTGGTGGCCGCCGCGCTGCTGGCCCTGAACCGCTTCATCCCGGGTCTGCTGCCCTTCGACGGCGACGCCGTGACCATCAGCGAGGTGGTCGGCGCGCATCCCGGCGTTGCCGCGCCGTCCAGTCTCGCCGAGGCGGCCGCCCGCTCCCGCCCCGCGGTGGTGAACATCTTCACCAGCAAGCAGGTGCGGGTGCAGCGCAGCCCGTTCATGGACGACCCGCTGTTCCGCCGCTTCTTCGGCGACCAGATGCCGCAGCAGAACCGCGCCCAGCGGGTGTCGAACCTGGGCTCCGGGGTCATCGTCAGCGAGGATGGCTTCATCCTCACCAACCACCACGTCATCGAGGCGGCGGATGAAATCCAGGTGGCCCTGCCCGACGGCAAGACCGTCGCCGCGGAGATCGTCGGCACCGATCCGGAGACCGACCTGGCGGTGTTGAAGGTCAATCGCAAGGGCCTGCCGGCGATTCTGTTCGCCCCGCCCGACGGCCTGCGCGTCGGCGACCTGGTGCTGGCCATCGGCAATCCCTTCGGCGTCGGCCAGACGGTCACCATGGGCATCGTTTCCGCCCTGGGCCGCAGCCATCTTGGGATCAACACCTTCGAGAGCTACATCCAGACCGACGCGGCCATCAATCCGGGCAACTCGGGCGGCGCGCTGGTGGACAGCGCCGGCCACCTCATCGGCATCAACACGGCGATCTTCTCCCGTTCCGGCGGCAACCTCGGCATCGGCTTCGCCATTCCCGTGTCCATCGTCCGCCAGGTCATGGAGCAGATCATCGCGCACGGCGCGGTGACGCGCGGCTGGGTGGGCATCGAGGTGCAGGAGATCACGCCCGAGATCGCCGAATCCTTCAACCTGAAGTCCACCGAGGGCGCTCTCATCGCCGGCGTGCTGCGCGGCGGCCCCGCCGACCGCGCCGGCATTCATCCCGGCGACGTGCTGGTGGGCGTGGGCGACAAGCCGGTGACCGATTCCTCTTCCCTGCTCAACCTGATCGCCGCCCTGCCGCCGGGCAAGGTGGCCCAGCTCAGGCTGATCCGCGAGCAGGCCGAGATGCGGGTGGGGGTGACCGTGGAAAAACGCCCGGTGATGCGCAAGAACGGCCGCGAATAAGCCACCTGGCCAGCCCTGTCACGCAGCGGCGGCGGCGAGGAAGGGCTGGGCGCGCTGAGGTTTACGCGTAGGTTTTCATGGCCCGCCGCCGCCCCGGCTTCTTCTTCATGATGACCACGCCCTTGACCACACCCTCCAGGCCATCGATGGGAATGTTGGGATGGAGCGGGTTGAGCGGCTTCAGCATCCAGCCCTCCGCGTGTTTCATCAGCTGGCGGAAGATATGGCGTTCGTCCTCCGGTTCCACGTGCTCCAGATAGGCGATGACGAAGGAGCCGTCGCGCGCGACCCCCTCCGGCTCGACGACGATCACCTCGCCCTCCTCGAACTCGGGCAGCATGGAATCGCCCAGCACCATGAGGACGTAGGGCTCGCCGCTGGCGCAGGCGGAAGTGGCCAGATCCTCCTCCGACGGCGCCTCGACGGCGGGTCTGACGGGGATGGGGAAAGTCTTTTGCATCATTTTCCTCGCATGAACATGCGGTCCAGGTCGGCCAGGTCGAGCTGGAACCAGGTCGGCCGGCCGTGGTTGCATTGGTCCGCCCGCTCGGTGGCCTCCATGTCGCGCAGCAGGGCGTTCATCTCCGGCAGGGTCAGGCGCCGGTGGGCGCGCACCGCGCCGTGGCAGGCCATGGTGGCGAGCAGTTCGTTGCGGCGGGCGGTCATGGCGCCGGTGATACCCGACTCGCGGATGTCTTTCAACACCTCCCGCGCCAGGGTCTCCGCGTCGGCGTCCTTGAGCAGGGCGGGCAGGGCGCGCACCGCCAGATGGGTGGGGGAGACGGCGGAGAGTTCGAAGCCCATTTCCGCCAGTCCGGCCCGCGCCTCCTCGGCGGTGGCCATCTCCAGGGGCGTGGCCTGGAACACCACGGCAATCAGCAGCGGCTGGCTGGCCACCTGGCGGCCGTCCAGGGCGGCCTTCAGGCGCTCGTAGAGGATGCGCTCATGGGCGGCGTGCATGTCCACCACGACCAGGCCCCTGGCGTTCTCGGCCAGGATGTAGAGACCCGAGAGCTGGGCCAGGGCGTAGCCGAGGGGAGGGGTGGGTTGGGCGTTTTCCGGGCGTGGTGGAACACGCAATGTCGTTCCCTCTCCCCCGGCCCCTCCCCCGGCGGGGGAGGGGGGGGATGCCAAGGCTTCCGCGACCATCCCGTAGTAACTCGCCGGCTCGCTCGCCAGCGCCATGGGTTGCTGCCGCCAGGCTGGACTAGCCGGCATTCCCGCAACCCGCTCCCCCCTTTCATAAAGGGGGGGTGGGGGGGATTTCTCCACGGCCACCTTGCCCGATGAGTCCGGCTTCCCCCCCAACCCCCTTTCCAGCACATGCAACACGAACTGGTGCACGCCGCGCCCGTCGCGGAAGCGCACCTCGGTCTTGGCCGGGTGCGCGTTCACGTCCACCCCTTCCGGCGGCAGTTGCAGGAACAGCACGAAGGCCGGGTGGCGTTCGTGGTGCAGCACGTCGCGGTAGGCTTCGCGGATGGCGTGGGCGAGCAATTTATCGCGGACGAAGCGGCCGTTGACGAACAGGTACTGGGCGTCGCGGCCGGCGCGCGAATAGGCGGGCAGGCCGGCCAGGCCGAACAGGCGCAGAGGGCCGGCGGCCTCGTCCAGGGTGCGGGCGGCCTCGGCGAAGTCCCCGCCCAGCACTTCCAGGGCGCGGGCCTGCCAGTCGGTCGCCGGCAAGCGTCGCGCCATGCGGCCGTTGTGGGCCAGGGTGAAGGCACAGGCCGGATGGGCCAGGGCCAGGCGACGCAGGGTCTCGTCGCAATGGCCGTATTCGGTGGCGGCGGTCTTCAGGAACTTGCGTCGCGCCGGGGTGTTGAAGAACAGGTCGCGCGCCTCCACCAGCGTGCCCCGGCCCAGGGCGGCGGGCTCGGGTTTGCCCAGGCGGCCGTCGAGGGCGCCGATCTTCCAGGCGTGGGGCTGCTCGCCGACGCGGCTGCTCACCACCACCCGCGCCACCGAGGCGATGCTGGCCAGGGCCTCGCCGCGGAAACCCAGGCTGGCCACCCGCTCCAGGTCTTCCAGGCTGGCGATCTTGCTGGTGGCGTGGCGGGTCAGCGCCAGGGGCAGGTCGTCCGGGCCGATGCCGGCGCCGTCGTCCGCCACCCGGATCAGCTTGACGCCGCCTTCCTCCAGGTCCACGCGGATGTCGCGGGCGCCCGCGTCCAGGCTGTTTTCCAGGAGTTCCTTGAGGGCCGAGGCGGGCCGCTCCACCACCTCGCCGGCGGCGATCTGGGAAACGAGCAGGTCGGGGAGGAGATGGATGGCCATTACCCATCCAGCGGGCTGACGACCCCGCGCCCGCCCTTGTTCAGCACATGGGT
>JBBIIR010000002.1:0-19474 GCA_037446455.1 Hydrogenophilales bacterium
CAGGAAGAGGAGGTCAAGGAACTCATCGAGCTGGCGCGCAAGCTGGAAGGGCTGACGCGCAACGTCGGCATGCACGCCGGTGGTGTGCTCATCGCGCCGGGCAAGCTCACCGATTTCTGCCCGCTGTATCAGGCCGACAGCGCCGAGGCGGCGCCGGTGTCGCAGTTCGACAAGGACGACGTGGAGAAGGCGGGCCTGGTGAAGTTCGACTTCCTCGGCCTGCGCAACCTCACCATCATCGACTTGGCGGTGAAGTACATCAAACTGCTCGATCCCGCCTGGGACGTAAACCTCGAAACCCTGCCCCTGGACGATCCGGCGGCCTACGAGATCTTCAAGACCGCCAACACCACGGCCATCTTCCAGGTCGAATCGGAGGGCATGAAGAAGCTGCTGGTGAAGCTCGCGCCCGACCGTTTCGAGGACATCATCGCCGTGCTCGCCCTGTACCGGCCCGGTCCCCTGGGCTCGGGCATGGTGGACGACTTCATCCTGCGCAAGAAGGGCAAGCAGAGCATCGACTATTTCCATCCGGACCTGAAGGAATGCCTGGCGCCCACCTACGGCGTCATCGTCTACCAGGAACAGGTCATGCAAATCTCCCAGATCATCGGCGGCTACACGCTGGGCGGGGCCGACCTCTTGCGCCGGGCCATGGGCAAGAAAAAGGCCGAGGAGATGGCCAAGCACCGCGACACCATGCGCGAGGGGGCCAAGCGGAAGGGCTACGACGAGGCCCTGGCCACGCAGTTGTTCGATCTCATGGAGAAGTTCGCCGAATACGGCTTCAACAAGTCGCACACCGCCGCCTACGCGGTGGTGTCCTACCAGACCGCCTGGCTCAAGGCCCACCACGCCGCCGCCTACCTGGCCGCCACCCTGTCCTCGGACATGGACGACACCGACAGCGTCAAGATCTTCCACGACGACGCGGTGAAGAACGGCCTCACCATCCTGCCGCCGGACATCAACCAGTCCGTCTACCGTTTTATCCCGGTGGACCGCAGGCACGTGCGCTACGGCCTGGGCGCGGTGAAAGGCACGGGGGAGGGGGCGGTGAACAACATCCTCGCCGCGCGGCAATCCGGCGGCGCCTTCACCGATCTGTTCGACTTCTGCAAGCGCATCGACCGTCGCCTGGTGAACCGCCGCGCCATCGAGGCCCTGGTCCGCGCCGGCGCCTTCGACGGCTTGCACGCCAACCGCAACGCCACCCTGATGAGCGTCGGCCTGGCCATGGAGTGGGCGGAGAACCAGCAGGCCAACGCCGCGCAGAATTCCCTGTTCGGCGACGCCATGGCGGAAGCGCCGCCGCACCGGGTGGAAGTGCCGGAATGGCCGCTGAAGGAGCGGCTGGCGCAGGAGAAAGTCGCCCTGGGCTTCTATTTCTCCGGCCACCCCTACAGCGCCGACCGGGCCGCCCTCAAGGGCCTGGTGGACAAGACCCTGAAAGACATCCGGCCGCAGCCCGGACCCCAGCTCATGGCCGGCGTGGTGGCCTCGGTGAGCACGCGCATGTCGCGCCGCGGCAAGATGGCCAGCGTGGTCTTGGACGACGGCGACTCGCGGGTGGAAGTGACGGTGTTCAACGAACTGTTCGAGGCCCACCGCGCCCTGATCAAGGAGGACACGCTGCTCATCGTCGCCGGCCGCGCCAGTCACGACGAGTATTCCGGCGGCATGCGCGTCACCGCCGACGAGATCATGGATCTGGACGGCGCCCGCACGCGCTTTGCCACGGGCCTGCGGCTGATCCTGGACGACGGCGCGGATGCCCGCAAGCTCATCGCCGCCCTGGCGCCGCACCGCCTCGCCAACGGCTGCGCCGTCAGCCTGGCCTACCGCAACGACAGGGCGTCCTGCGACCTGTCGCTGGGCCCGGCCTGGCGCGTGCGCCTGTCCGACGAGCTGTTCGCCGCCCTGGGCGCTTTCGGCAAGACGCAGGCGAACTACGCGGTGGTCTTGAACAGCGGCCGCGAGCGCGAAGGCGCCCGGCCGGGCGTGCGGGTGGCGGCGTGACGCATCCCGCTTTTTTGCTCTCCTGCTTTGAAAAAAGGGGTGAGGCCATGGTGCGCAAGGCATGACCGGCGCCGACGCAGTCCTCGACCCCGCCGAGGCCATCGAGCAGGCCGAGGAGGAGGTGCGCCACCTGGCGCGGGTACAGGGCGAACTCTGGACCGACCTGCCGGTGGACCTGTACATCCCGCCCGACGCGCTGGAGGTCATCCTGGAGGCCTTCGAGGGCCCGCTGGACCTCTTGCTGTGGCTCATCCGCCGCAACAATCTCAACGTGCTGGACATCAACATGACGGCGCTCACCCGCCAGTACATGGACTACGTCGAGGTCATGCGCCGGCGCCGCCTGGAACTGGCCGCCGAATATCTGGTGATGGCGGCCATGCTGATCGAGATCAAGTCGCGCATGTTGTTGCCGCGCCCGGAGAAGGTGGAGGAAGGCGAGGAGCGCGATCCGCGCGCCGAGCTGGTGCGCCGACTGCTCGAATACGAACAGACCAGGATCGCCGCCCGCAACCTCGACGCCTTGCCGCGACTGGGCCGTGATTTCCAGGCCATCAGCGTGCACATCCCGCAACTGCTGGCCAAGCGTCTGCCGCGCGTCGACGGCGGCGACCTGCTGGAGGCCTGGGGCGCCATCCTCAAGCGCGCCGCCATGAACAGGCGCCATCGCATCGGCCGCCAGGAGCTGTCGGTGCGCGAACACATGAGCCGCATCCTCAAGCGCCTGCGGGAAGCCGCGCAGGGCGGCGCCGCGCGTCTGCTCTTCGAGGAACTGTTCGATCCGCGGGCCGGACGCTCGGCCCTGGTGGTAGCCTTCCTCGCCCTGCTCGAACTGGTGCGCGAACGCCTGGTGGACATCGTCCAGAACGAACCCTTCGCCCCCATCCATGCCCAACTCGCCGTCGTCGAACACCATGCCGCAGACTGAAGAACCGCTTTCCCTTCCGAGGGAGGAGGAGGCGGGCAATCCCCTCGCCGAGATCAAGCGCATCCTGGAGACGGTGCTGCTCGGCAGCGCCGCGCCCCTGTCGCTGGCCGAGTTGAAGAAGGTGTTCGATAGCGAACTCTCCAACGACTTCCTGCGCCGCGCCCTGGAAGAGCTGCGCGCGGACTGGCTGGGCCGCGGCGTCGAGCTGACGTTCCTCGCCGACGGCTGGCGCTTCCAGACGCGAGCCGAGTACCAGCATTACCTCGACCGTCTCAATCCGGAAAAACCGCCGCGCTATTCGCGCGCCACCCTCGAGACCCTGGCCATCATCGCCTACCGCCAGCCGGTGACCCGCGGCGACGTCGAGGAGATCCGCGGCGTCGCGGTCAACAGCCAGATCGTCAAGACCCTGGAGGAACGCGGCTGGATCGAGGTGGTCGGGCACAAGGACGTGCCCGGCCGTCCCGCCCTGTTCGCCACCACCCGGCAATTCCTCTCCGACCTGGGCCTGCGCGCCCTGGCCGAACTGCCGCCACCGCCCGAGCTGGCCAGGGACCTGATCGAGCGCGCGAGCAACGAAGGCTTGCCCATGGAGCCGCCGCCGCCGGAGGAATAACATCGTTTTCCCGCGACGCGGCCCCCCCAACCCCCATAGAGAGAACAAACATGCCCAGATATTCCTACATGGGCCGCCCCCTCAAGGCGCGGCCCGAAGAACTGGAAGCCCAGAGCGAGCGCCTGCACAAGGTCCTGGCCGGCGCCGGCCTGGGCTCGCGCCGGGACATGGAGCAATTGATCCAGGACGGCCGCGTCAGCATCAACGGCCAGCCCGCCCGGGTGGGGGACAAGGTCAAGCCCGGCGACATCGTCAAGATCAACGGCAAGATCGTGCGCCTGGCCTGGAAAGCCCAGCTCCCGCGTGTCCTGCTCTATCACAAGCCGGAAGGCGAGATCGTCTCGCGCGACGACCCGGAAGGGCGTCCCTCGGTGTTCGACAATCTGCCGCCGATCCGCGGCGGCCGCTGGATCACCGTCGGCCGTCTGGACTTCAACACCGAGGGCCTGCTCCTCTTCACCACCGACGGCGAGTTGGCCAACCGCCTGTCCCACCCGCGCTACGAGGTGGAACGCGAATATGCCGTGCGCCTTTTGGGCAGCCTCGACGCGGAGAAGATGGACGCCTTGATCGGCGGGATCGAGCTGGAGGACGGCATCGCCAAGGTGGAAAGCATCGTCCCCGCCGGCGGCGAGGGCGTCAACCAGTGGTACCGACTGGTCATCAAGGAAGGCCGCAATCGCGAGGTGCGCCGCCTCATGGAACACCTGGGCCTCACCGTCAGCCGCCTGATCCGCGTGCGCTTCGGCCCGCTGGCCATGCCGCCCCGCCTGAAGCGCGGCATGAGGGAGGAACTGGCCGAGGCAGAGGTGGGCGCCCTGCTGCAGTGGTGCGGCCTCGACAAGTCCGGCGGCGGCAAGCGTGAGGCGGCCGTCGGCGGCCCGGATGCCGCCGCCGTTGCCGCCACCAAGGTCGGCCACCCCTACCGGCGGCGCCTCAACAACAAGGGCGAACGCCAGGACTGAAGCCGGATCAGGTCCTCAGGGAGCGGCCCGCGACAGTGCCAGTCGGTCCCCCGACTGCTCCATGCGTACCTGGCGCAGCGCATTCATGCCCAGCAGGGCGTCGCCGCCCAGGTTGGGCAGGATGGCCACGCTCAGGTGTTCCGCGCGGAAGGGGCCGAATTCCAGCGCGGCCACCCGCGTCACGCAGCCGCGCACCGTGCCGTTCGCGGTATGAAAGGTGGCGGCCGTGTCGCAGCCCAGGCCGATGCGCTGGGCGAGGCTGGAGGAGATGGATACCGTGCTGGCGCCGGTGTCGATGAGGAAACGCACCGGCTGGCCCTGGATGGCGCCATCGATGCGGAAATGGCCGTCGCGGGCGCGCGTCAACTCCACCCGCTCGGGGCCGATGAGCTGGATGGGCGGCGCTTCCTGGCGCAGGAAAAACAGGTAGAGCAGCGTCCCCACGCCCAGCCAGAAGCCGAGCAGCAGGAAGAGGGTGCCGAGGCGGCCTCCCGCGCGGGGCATGATGCCTGCCGGTAAGGTCCCTTAACGCGGGTGCTTCTTTTCCACCAGTCGCTCGACGACCTTCGCCGCCCAATCCCTGGCGCCGAGGCCGAAGGCGATGGCGAAGGCCAGGCCGACCGCGCCGAAGGCGATGATGAAGGCCGCGGTGAGCAGTTCGTTGGCGATCTGCAACTGCTCCATGGCGACGAAGAACACGAACACCATCATCGCGTACTCGGAGAAGGTGGAGACCGCCAGCGCCCCGTTGAACTCCATGTTGTTCAGCCAGGCGAACACCAGGCGGTTGATGAAGCGGGCGAGGATGGCGCCGAACACCAGCACCAGGATGGCGACGATGACGTTGGGGATGTACAGCACCACCTTGTTGAAGAGGTCGGCCACCATCTGCAGGCCCAGCATGTTGGCGACGGTGACGATCATCACCAGGATGATCAGCCAGTACACCAGATTGCCGATCACCGAGCCCACCGACAGATCCAGTTCGGCGTGCTTCATGAAGGATTCCAGGCCGGACTTTTCGGAGGCCCGGTCGAACTTGAGCAGGGTGAGCAGACGCATGATGCCGCTGCGCGCCAGCTTGGCCAGGAGCCAGCCCAGCACGAGGGCGATGATGGCGCCCAGCAGTTGCGGAATGAAACTCGCCAGTTGTGTCCAGAACGAGGTGAGGGAGGCGACGAAAACGTCGATTTGTTCCATGACGGACTCCATGGTGGGCTTTCAGGCAGGGGGGATTATCCTAAAAACCTCAGTTGAACGCGCCCGAAGGCGGGGTTGTGCGGGTGGCTGGCAAGGCGCGACGACGCCGCGGGGTCGTTCCCCGCAAGGAGGAGCAACGCAGCCAGACGCGCGCACAGACCCGAAAGCGGGCGCGTAGCGGGCTCACAGACCGGGTGAGCGTGAACGAAGGCACAAACGTCCGTATCCATGCGTCTTTGCGAAGGCCAAGGAGCGATCAACTGAGGTTTTTAGGATTATAGGTGGATGGTGTTACCGCGCATGGAAGCCCGCTGCTCAGCGCAATTGTTCACGCGTGAGCAGGAAGACCGTGTCCTCGCCGCCCTCGATCTGCGGCCAGGTGAAATCGAGCTCGGGAAAGGCGGCCTCCAGGGCGGCCCGGTTATGGCCGATCTCGACCGCCAAAAGGCCGCCCGGATACAGGTGGCGGCCGGCCTCGCGCAGGATGGCGCGGGCGGCGTCGAGGCCGTCCTCGCCGGAGCCCAGGGCGAGGGCCGGTTCGTGGCGGAATTCCGGCGGCAGGGCGGCCACCGAGGCGGCGTTGACGTAGGGGGGGTTGGCGACGATCAGGTCGTAGGTGGCGTTGCCCAGGGGGGCGAAGAGGTCGCCCCGATGCAGGCGCACTCTTTCCTCCAGGCCATAGTCGGCGACGTTGCCCGCGGCCACCTCCAGCGCATCGGCGGAGAGATCGACGGCGTCCACGCCGGCATGCGGGAAGGCCTCGGCGAGCAGGATGGCGAGGCAGCCCGAACCGGTGCACAGGTCCAGGGCCGCGCGCGTTTTGTCGGGGGCGGCCAGCCAGGGCTGGAACTGCTCCAGGATCATCGGCGCCAGGAAGGAGCGCGGCACGATCACGCGCTCATCGACGCGGAAGCGATAGCCCCGCAGCCAGGCCTCGCCGGTGAGATAGGGCGCCGGCATGCGTTCTTCGATGCGACGACGCAGTACCCCGGCCAGACGCTCGGCTTCGGCGGGCAGCAGTCGGGCATCGAGGAAGGGGTCCAGATGGTCGGCGGGCAGGTGCAGGCTGTGCAGGATCAGGTAGGCCGCCTCGTCATAGGCGTTGTGCGTGCCATGGCCGAAGAACAGGCCGGCTTCGTGGAAACGCGATACCGCGTGGCGCAACCAGTCGCGCAGGGTGCGCAGTTCGGGGGGCGCCTCAGCCACGCAGCAGCCTTTCCAGCGCGCCGCGGTAGATGCGCGCCAGCTCCCCCAGCTCGACGACGCCGACGTGCTCGTCGATCTTGTGGATGCTCTCGTTGACCGGGCCGAACTCCACCACTTCCTTGGCGATGTCGGCGATGAAGCGGCCGTCCGAGGTGCCGCCGGTGGTGGACAGTTCCGGCTCGATGCCGGTGTGTTCGCGGATGGCCGCGGCCAGGGCCTCCACCAATGGACCGCGCGGCGTCAGGAAGGGCTTGGCGCCGATCTCCCAGTCCAGCTCGTAGTCCAGTTCGTGCCTGTCGAGAATGGCGTGGACGCGCGCCTTCAGGCTGTCCACCGGGCTGGCGGCGCCATGGCGGAAATTGAAGACGATGTCGGCGTGGCCGGGCACCACGTTGGTGGCGCCGGTGCCGCTGTGCATATTGGAGATCTGCCAGGTGGTGGGCGGGAAGTAGTCGTTGCCCTGGTCCCAGACCGTGGCGGCCAGTTCGGCGATGGCGGGGGCGGCGAGGTGGATGGGGTTCCTGCCGAGTTGCGGATAGGCGATGTGCGCCTGCACGCCCTTCACGCGCAGACGGCCGTGCAGGGAACCGCGGCGGCCGTTCTTCATGGTGTCGCCCAGGCGCGCGACGCAGGTGGGCTCGCCGACGATGCAGGCATCGATGCGCTCGCCGCGCGCGGCGAGACGCTCCACCACCTTCACCGTGCCGTCCACGGCGGGGCCTTCCTCGTCGGAAGTGATGAGCCAGGCGATGGAACCGGCATGATCCGGGTGCGCGGCGAGGAAGTCCTCGACGGCGGCCAGGAAGGCGGCGATCGAACCCTTCATGTCGGCGGCGCCGCGGCCGTAGAGCACGCCCTCGCGTTCGCTCGGCTGGAAGGGGTCGCTGGACCATTGCTCGAGCGGGCCGGTCGGTACCACGTCGGTATGGCCGGCGAAGCAGATCAGGGGACCGGCGTTGCCGCGCCGCGCCCACAGGTTGGTCACCTCGCCGCTGAGCAGGGGCTCGATGGCGAAGCCCAGGCCGCGCAGCTTGTCCGCGAGCCAGGCCTGGCAACCGCCATCCTCCGGGGTGACGGAGCGTCGACCGATCAGTTCGCGGGCATAGGCGAGAGTCTTGTCTTGCATAAGAAACTTTGAATAAACATAGCGTTACAAGGAAAACCTCGCGTTCATTCTCCGAAGAATGCCGCGTAGTTTTCCTCGCTGAAGCCCACCTGGAACTGGCCGTCGCGGTCCAGGATGGGGCGCTTGATGAGGCTGGAATGCTCCCGCATCACCGCCAGGGCGCTGGCGGCGTCCTTGACCTCGGCCTTGCGGGCGTCGTCGAGCTTGCGCCAGGTGGGTCCGTTGCGGTTGACCAGCGCCTCCCAGCCGAGCAGCTTGATGAGTTTCTTCATCTTCGCCTCGGGCACGCCCTGTTTCTTGAAGTCGTGGAACTCGTAGGGAATATCCCGTTCCTCCAGCCAGGCGCGGGCCTTCTTGACGGTACTGCAATTGGGGATGCCGTAGAGTTTCATGGCAAACTCGCTTGTGAAAAAAACGCGCCATTCTAACCGCCCTCCATGACTCCCGCCTTCCTCGTTCGTCGCGCCCGCTGGATCAACGACGCCGACGCCATCGCCAGCGTGCGGCGCGCGGTCTTCATCGAGGAACAGGGGGTGCCCGAGGACATGGAATGGGAGGCGCGGGACGGCGATTGCGCCTGGTTCGTCGCCGAGAGCGGGGAGGGCGCCGTCATCGGCATCGGCCGTCTCACGCCCGCGGGCCGCGTCGGCCGCATGGCGGTGCTGCCGCCCTGGCGCGGCCGCGGCGTCGGCTCGGCGTTGTTGCACGCGGTCCTGGCGGAGGCGAGGGTGCTTGGCCTGACCGAAGTCCGCCTGTCCGCGCAGTGCCGCGCTTTACCTTTTTATGAACGCCACGGCTTCGTCGCGACCGGAAACGAGTATCTGGATGCGGGTATTCGCCATCGCGACATGACCCTGACTTTGGGAGTTCCGGCATGAACCTGCGCATCGGCCACGGTTTCGACGTGCACGCCTTCGCCGAAGGGCGGCGACTCGTCCTCGGCGGCGTCGACATCCCGCACGAGCGCGGCCTGCTGGGCCATTCCGACGCCGACGTGCTGATCCACGCCATCTGCGACGCCCTGCTGGGGGCGGCGGGCCTGGGCGACATCGGCCGCCATTTCCCGGACAGCGATGCGCGCTACCAGGGCATCGACAGCCGCGAACTGCTGCGCCACGTGGCCGGGCTGCTGGATGCGCGCGGCTGGCGGGTGGGCAACGTCGATGCCACCCTCATCGCCCAGGCGCCGCGCATGGCGCCGCACATTCCGGCCATGCGCGAGCGGCTCGCCGCGGATCTGGGAATCGCGGTCGATGCCCTCAACGTGAAGGCCACCACCACCGAGAAACTCGGCTTCACCGGGCGTCAGGAGGGCATCGCCGCCGAAGCGGTATGTCTGCTCCAGGCCAAATAAGCACGGGACCCGGCCGCTCCCGGGTCTTCTTCGCCCTCTGGCCCGAGGCGGACGTGCGCAAACGGCTGCATGCCCTGAGCGGGAGCCTGCACGATCGACTGGGGGGGCGGCGCACCCACCCCGATACCCTGCATCTCACCCTGATTTTTCTCGGCGAGGTCGACGATGCCCTGCTCGCGCCCATGCGGGAAGCGGCAAGCCGGGTCGCTGTCCCGCCTTTCGAGATGGTTTTCGACCGCCTGGATTGCTGGCGCCACAACCATATCGCCCACGTCGGTCTGACGGAAACGCCGGCGGCCCTGCGCGCTCTGGTCGACGGTCTCGGCGCTGCCCTGGGCAAGGCCGGCGTTCCCTTCGACGCTCGCCCCTTCCAAGCGCACGTCACCCTGTTGCGCAAGGCGGACTGCATGAAATTCGGCGGACAAAATGAAAATCCCGCGCCGGAACCAATACGCTGGCCCGCGCGGGACTTCGTGCTGGTCAGATCCAGCCTGCGCCCGGAAGGAGCGCGCTATGAGCGGCTGGCCGGCTGGCCGCTGCTCTGATCGCTACAGATAGACGTAGCTTTCCAAGTGGCCCGCCAGTTCCTTGACCGGAAGGCGGGTGTAGTCCTTGTCGATGCTTTCCGATAGCTTGCTCCTGACCTGCCCGGGCAGGTGGTGGTTGATGAGCCCCATGAAGGGGGCCGAGGCCACGAGGATGAGCCGGTCGTATTCATTCTTCACCCGGCCGGCTTCCAGTTCCCTGGAAACCTCCTGGGCGAAGCGCTCGGCCTCGTGGTGTTTGGGGTCCGCCGGCTGGCCAACCGCGCCATGCCCCGGGCCGCCATAGGCGCCGGATCGGTCGCTGACCAGGTTGGACGTCTTCTCACGGCTTTCCGGATGCATCAATTCCTTGACGAGTTCGAGCCCGCGTTTGCGGCCGTGATGGGCGAACAGCTTGGCTTGGCTTGCATTGGCGACCATGATCCAGGTGATAGACATAGTGATCCCCCGAAGTGAGTCAAACGCATGAATGGAAGAGTAAGTCACGATGACTGGGAAATTTCCCGTGTTACCTGATGTAACAATTCCAGCCTAGCAGGGGGCAATCCGCCGTCAAGCTCGATGACGCAGATATTCTCCGGCCAGGGCGCGCAGGGAATCAGGATCGGCGCGGGGCAAGGTCAGCGTTTCCGCCCCGGCGGTCAGCGAGTAGTTTCTTGCCAGGGAACGCGCGTAGGCGGGGTCGTAGTGGTGGATGAGCAGCTCGGCCACCAGTTCGTCCCATTGCCCGGCGCGGGCCTGGGTTTTCCAGGCTTCCACCCGTTCCCGCCCGAGCAGCGGCAGCAGACAGTCCAGTTGCCGGTTGAGGGCCTCCGCGTCGGCGAGGAAATGCGCATATTCCTCTTTCAGCAGGGCCACCCGCACAGGGATGTCGGCCCTAAGCTGGATACAAGGTGAGGCGCGCATACGGGTCAGCAGGGCTTCGGGGGTATGCAGGTTGCCGATCTTCCTGCTTTCCGATTCGACGAAGACCGGCTTGTCCGCGGTGAAAGCGCGCAGGGCGTGGCAGACGCGGGTCTCGAACAACTTCTGGGGCGGCTGCGGCCGGTCCGGGTAGGCGCCCAGCACCGAGCCCATGTGCGCGGCGAGATCCTCCAGGTCGAGCACTTGCGCGCCGCATTCCGCCAGGGCCTTGAGGAAGCGGCTCTTGCCGACGCCGGTGGGCCCGCACACCACCCGGAATTGGTGGCGTTCCGGCAGGGCGGCCAATTCGGCGATGACGTGGCGGCGATAGGCCTTGTAGCCGCCTTCGAGCTGGCAGGCGTTCCAGCCGATGGCGCGCAGCACCGTGGTGAAGGCGCCGCTGCGGTTGCCGCCGCGCCAGCAGTAGACCAGGGGACGGTAGTTGCGGGGGCGGTCGGCCAGCACCGTTTCCAGGTGGCGGGCGATGTTGCGGGAGACCAGGGCGGCGCCGGCTTTCTTCGCCGCGAAGGCGGAGATCTGCTTGTGCAGGGCGCCGATGCGCGCGCGTTCTTCGTTGTCCAGCACCGGCAGGTTGACGGCGCCGGGAACGTGGTCCTCGGCGAATTCGGCGGGCGAGCGGGTATCGATGATCTCGTCGAAGGCGAGGGCTTCCTCGATGCCGACGCTGCCTTCCCGGCGTCGCGGCGGTTCGGCCTCGACGCCACTCATGCGTGCTTGTCCCGCATGATGCGGGCCTTGTCGCGCTGCCACTCGCGTTCCTTCTCGGTGGCCCGCTTGTCGTGCAGCTTCTTGCCCTTGGCCAGGCCAATCTCCACTTTCACTCGGCCCTTCGCGTAATGCAGGTTGAGCGGCACCAGGGTGAATCCGGCCTGCTGCACCTTGCCGATCAGCTTGCGGATCTCGTTGGCGTGCAGCAGCAGCTTGCGCGAGCGGGTGGGATCCGGCTTGATGTGGGTGGAGGCGGTGGGCAGGGGCGAGATGTGGCAGCCGATCAGCCAGACTTCTTCCTGCTTGAGTACCACGTAGGCCTCCTTCAATTGCACGCGGCCGGCGCGGATGGCCTTGACCTCCCAGCCTTCGAGGGCGAGGCCCGCTTCATAGCGTTCCTCGATGAAGTAGTCGTGGAAGGCCTTCTTGTTGTCGATGATGCTCATGGGAGGGGTGGGCCGGGCAAGGTTCGTGCTATTTTAACAGGCCCCAACCTCCTTCCCGCCGTGCATGGCCGAAGTCGTCAAATCCGTCCTGGTGCCCTATTCGGCGGCCGAAATGTTCGAGCTGGTGGACGGCGTCGAGGACTATCCCCGCTTTCTGCCCTGGTGCGGCGGCTCGCAACTGCATGCGCGCGACGAGGCCGTCACCGAGGCCACCATTCATATCCACTACCTGCATGTGCGCCAGCATTTCAGCACGCGCAACGACAAGCGCTTTCCAGAGGAAATGGCCATCCGCCTGGTCCGCGGGCCGTTCCGCAAGCTGGAGGGATCCTGGCGCTTCAAGACGCTGGCGGAAGCCGCCTGCAAGGTGGAGTTCGTGATCCATTACGAATTCTCCAGCGCGCTGCTGGAAAAGGTGCTTGGACCGGTTTTCGGCATGATCACCAACAACCTGGTGGATGCCTTCGTGCGCCGGGCCGAGGACGTCTACGGTCAACGATGACGGCTACGTGATGAGTGCCCAGATCCATGTCGAGGTGGTCTACGTTTGCCCGGGCCATCAGAAGGTCATCCACCTCAGCCTGCACGAGGGCGCCAGCGTCAGCGAGGCCATCGAGCGATCCGGTCTGCTGCGGGAGTTCCCGGAAATCGATCTGGCGCGCAACAAGGTGGGCATCTGGAACAAGCTCGCCAAGATCGATGCCATCCTGCGCGACCGCGATCGCGTGGAAGTCTACCGACCCCTGATCGCCGACCCGAAGGAAGTGCGACGTCAGCGCGCGGCCGAGGGCAAGGTGATGAAGAAGGGCGGCGGCGAGGCCGGCGCCGCCGAATGAACCGCCCGCGCCCCGTTCAACGCGGCGCGGTGGACGGATAGTGGAGTTGTTCCATGCCCAGCCGGGCGAGCTCGCTGGCAATGCCGGCCTGCCGCAGCACTTCCGCGCTGTCCCCCGCCCGCGCCGCCTCGCGCGCCTTGGCGAAGGCGTGCTCGGCGCTGGTCCACAGGGCGAATTTGCCGCGGGCCTCGGCCACGTCGGCCTCGGCTCGCGCCAGGGCCTGGCTGGCCGCCGCCGAAATGGCGGGCTGGCCGGGCTGCGGCGCCGGGGCTTGCGCCGGTTTATCCGGAGTCTGCCCGCAAGCGGCCAGGGTGGCGACCAGGCAAACACATGCCGTGGTAACCGCGAGATGGAACTTCATGCGGGACTCCGATGGGACTTCGGGTGGGCGGACAAGCGGAACACGGCGCGGACCATAATTCCCGCGCGTCTCGGAGTCAAACGCGGTGCCCGCCATGCCGGCTTTGGGCGTGGCGGACGCGGCCGGTATAATGCCGCTTTGCGCGTAAAGGCTCGCCATGCGTATTCTCCAGAAAGCCCTCACCTTCGACGACGTCCTGCTCGTCCCGGCCTTTTCCGAAATCCTGCCGCGCGATGTCACGCTGGCAACCCAGTTGACCCGCAAGATCCGCTTGGACATGCCGGTCCTGTCCGCCGCCATGGATACGGTGACGGAAGCCCGCATGGCCATCGCCCTGGCCCAGGAAGGCGGTCTGGGCATCATCCACAAGAACGTCGACATCGCCCAGCAGGCTTCCCGCGTCGCCCGGGTGAAGCGGCATGAGGCGGGCGTGGTGAAGGATCCCGTCACCGTGTCGCCGGCCATGACCGTCCGCGACGTGCTGGAGATCACCCGCCAGCGCCGGATTTCCGGGCTGCCGGTGGTGGACGAGGCGGGCAGGGTGGTGGGTATCGTCACCAACCGCGACCTGCGCTTTGAAACCAACCTCGACCAGTCGGTGGCCAACATCATGACCCCCCGCGAGCGCCTGGTGACCGTGAAGGAAGGCGCCAGCCGGGAAGAGGCCATGGAAAAGATGCACCGCCATCGCCTGGAGCGGGTGCTGGTGATCAACGACGCCTTCGAACTGCGCGGT
Organism: Hydrogenophilales bacterium; assembly: GCA_037446455.1. Taxonomy (GTDB): domain Bacteria; phylum Pseudomonadota; class Gammaproteobacteria; order Burkholderiales; family Thiobacillaceae; genus PFJX01. The sequence goes on from JBBIIR010000002.1 coordinate 13,971, forward strand.
CTGGTGACCGTCAAGGACATCGACAAATCCAGCACCTATCCCAACGCCTGCAAGGATGAGCAGGGCCGCCTGCGCGCCGGCGCCGCGGTGGGCGTCGGCGGCGATACCGAGGAGCGGGTCGCGGCCCTCGTCGAGGCGGGCGTCGATGTCATCGTCGTCGATACCGCGCACGGCCATTCCAACGGCGTGCTGAAACGGGTCGAGTGGGTCAAGCAGAAATATCCCCAGGTTCAGGTCATCGGCGGCAACATCGCCACCGCCGATGCCGCCCGCGCGCTGGTGGACCACGGCGCCGACTGCGTCAAGGTGGGCATCGGTCCCGGCTCCATCTGCACCACCCGCATCGTCGCCGGCGTCGGCGTGCCGCAGATCACCGCCGTGCAGAACGTGGCCGCCGCCCTGCAAGGCACCGGCGTGCCGCTCATCGCCGACGGCGGCATTCGCTATTCCGGCGACATCGCCAAGGCCATCGCCGCCGGCGCCCATTGCGTCATGCTCGGTGGCCTGCTGGCGGGCACCGACGAGGCGCCGGGCGAGATCGAGCTCTACCAGGGCCGTTCCTTCAAGTCCTATCGCGGCATGGGCTCCCTGGGCGCCATGCAGAAGGGTTCCAAGGACCGCTACTTCCAGGACAACGAGGCCAACGCCGACAAACTGGTGCCGGAAGGCATCGAGGGCCGCGTGCCCTACAAGGGCAGCGCCCTGGCGGTGCTGCACCAGTTGATGGGTGGCCTGCGTTCCTCCATGGGCTACCTGGGCTCGCCCAGCATCGAACACTTCCACGCCAACGCCTGTTTCGTGGAGATCACCGCCGCCGGCATCAAGGAATCTCACGTCCACGACGTGCAGATCACCAAGGAAGCGCCGAACTACCATGTTTGAGGCGTGAGGAGTGAGGCGCGAGGCGATGGCCCGCGCTTTCCCCCGCCTCTCGCCTTACGCCTTTCGCCTCACGCCCAGCCATGCACCAGAAAATCCTCATCCTCGACTTCGGTTCCCAGTACACCCAGCTCATCGCCCGTCGGGTGCGGGAGCACAATGTCTACTGCGAACTGCATCCGCATGATGTCTCCGATGACTTCATTCGCGACTTCAAACCGGCGGGCATCATCCTTTCCGGCGGCCCCAACTCGGTCTACGAGGATGAAACGCCGCGCGCACCGGATGCCGTCTGGAGCGCCGGCGTGCCGGTGCTGGGCATCTGCTACGGCATGCAGACCATGGCGGCGCAACTGGGCGGCAAGGTGGAGAACTCGGCCAAGCGTGAATTCGGCTATGCCGAAGTGCGCGCCCACGGCCACACGCCGCTGCTGCGGGACATCCAGGACCGTGTGGAAGACTCGGGCGCGGCCTGGCTGGACGTGTGGATGAGCCATGGCGACAAGGTCACCGAATTGCCGCCCGGCTTCAAGGTCATCTGCGAGAACGCCGCCACGCCCAACGCCGGCATGGCGGACGTCACCCGCCACTTCTACGGTGTGCAATTTCACCCGGAAGTGACCCACACCCTGCAGGGCAAGGCCATGCTCAGCCGCTTCGTGCATGACATCTGCGGCTGCGGCACCGACTGGAACATGCCGGACTACATCGAGGAGGCGATCGGCAGGATCCGCTCCGAGGTGGGCTCGGATGAAGTCATCCTGGGCCTCTCCGGCGGCGTCGATTCTTCCGTCGCGGCGGCCCTCATCCACCGCGCCATCGGCGACCAGCTCACCTGCGTCTTCGTCGATACCGGCCTGTTGCGCCTGAACGAGGCCGAGCAGGTCATGGAAACCTTCGCCAGGAACCTCGGCGTCAAGGTCATCCACGTCGATGCCACCGAGCAGTTCATGGGCAAGCTGGCCGCTGTCTCCGACCCGGAGAGGAAGCGCAAGATCATCGGCGGCGAGTTCGTCGCCGTCTTCCAGGCCGAATCCGCCAAGCTCAAGAACGCGAAATGGCTGGCCCAGGGCACCATCTACCCGGACGTGATCGAGTCCGCCGGCGCCAAGACCAAGAAGGCGCACGCCATCAAGTCCCACCACAACGTCGGTGGCCTGCCGGAGGACATGCACCTCAAGCTGCTGGAACCCCTGCGCGAACTGTTCAAGGACGAGGTGCGGGAACTCGGTGTGGCCTTGGGCCTGCCGCACGACATGGTCTACCGCCATCCCTTCCCGGGCCCCGGCCTGGGCGTGCGCATCCTTGGCGAGGTGAAGAAGGAATATGCCGATCTGCTCCGTCTCGCGGATTATATTTTCATTGAGGAATTGCGCCTAAGTGGTTGGTATGAAAAGACTTCCCAGGCATTCGCCGTGTTCCTGCCGGTGAAGGCGGTGGGGGTGATGGGGGATGGCCGCACCTATGACTATGTCATCGCCCTGCGCGCGGTGCAGACCCAGGACTTCATGACCGCCCACTGGGCGGAACTGCCCTACACACTCTTGGCCCGGGTCTCCAACCGCATCATCAACGAGATCCGCGGCATCAACCGGGTGACCTACGACATCACCGGCAAGCCACCGGGCACCATCGAGTGGGAGTAAGCGGGTAAACGATGAAAAAAGGGCCTCCGCGGAGGCCCTTTTTCGTTTCGGCTGGACTGGTGCTTACTGCTCGTCCTGCTCCGGCTTGAACCGGGCCGCCAGTTGTTGCTGGACCTGCGGCGGTACCTGCTCGTAGTGGCTGAATTCCAGGGTGTAGGAACCCTGGCCGCCGGTGAGCGACTTGACCCGTGACTGGAAACTGTCCAGTTCCGCCAGGGGCGCATGGCCGACGACGGTGATCATGCCACCGCGGCCGGTCTGATGACCGGTGATCTGGCCGCGCCTGGAGGAAAGATCGCCGCTGACATCGCCGACCGCGCTTTCCGGGGTGGTCAATTCGACGTTGACGATGGGTTCCAGGACGATGGGCCTGGCCTTGGTCGCGGCATCCAGGAAAGCTTTTTTTCCGGCGGTGACGAAGGCGATCTCCTTGCCGTCGACCGGGTGGTTCTTGCCGTCGTAGACGGTGACCTTGATGTCCTGCATGGGGAAGCCGGCCACGCTGCCGGCGGACATGGCCTGGCGCACACCCTTTTCCACGGCGGGGATGAAGGTGTTGGGGATGACGCCGCCCTTCACCGCATCGACGAACTGGAAGCCCGCGCCGCGCTCCATCGGCTCGATCCTCAGGAACACCTCGCCGAACTGGCCGGCGCCGCCGGTCTGTTTCTTGTGACGGTGATGGCCTTCGGCGGGCAGGGTGATGGTTTCCTTGTAGGCGATGGTCGGCGGGTGCGTGTCCACCTCCAGACGGAACTGCTCGCGCATCTTTTCCAGCACGCTGCCCAGATGGGTTTCACCCAGGCCGCGAATCACGGCCTCGTGCGTGTTGGGGTCGTGATCCACATGCAGACCGGGATCCTCGGCCACCAGGCGGTGCAGGATGTCCGCCAGCTTGTCGGCGTCGGACTGCTTCTTGGGCCGCACCGCCAAGCCGAACACGGCATGGGGAAACTCCAGCGGCTTCATGTGGATGTGGTCGTCTTCCGGCGCATCGTGCAGCACGGAGTCGAAGGTGATGTCGTCCACCTTGGTGAGGGCGCAGATGTCGCCGGGGCCGCAGGCCTCCACCGCCACCAGTTGCTTGCCGAGCAGCCGGTAGAGATGGGCGACCTTGAACGGCTTGCGCAGCTCGCCGATATAGAGCTGGGCGTTCTCGGTGAGCGTGCCCTGGTGTACGCGCAGGGCGGTGATGCGGCCGATGTAGGAGTCCACCTCGACCTTGAAGACATGCGCCAGCACGTGCTTCGCCGGGTCGGGTTCCACCAGCAGGGGCCGGGCTTCCTCGCCTTCGCCCAGCAGAAACTGGGGCGGGTTGGCCTCGCCGGGGTGGGGCAGCAATTTCACCATGACATCCAGCAGTTCGCGGATGCCCACGCCGGTTTGCGCGGACACGAAGCAGACCGGAACCAGATGGCCGTCGCGCAGAGCCTGTTCGAAAGGCGCGTGCAACCGCTCGGGGGCGACTTCCCCTTGTTCCAGATAGAGGGACATGAGTTCCTCGTCCACTTCCACCACCTGGTCGACCAGGGCGCTGTGCGCCTCCTCGACGCTGGAGAAATCGGCGTCGCCGGCGGGATTGAAGAAACAGTCGGTGACGCGGGTGCCATGGCCCGCGGGCAGGTTGATGGGCAGGCATTCGCGGCCGAAGGTGGCCTGGATGTCGGCGAGGAGGGCGGGCAGGTCCGCTTCCGGCACGTCCATCTTGTTCACCACGATCATGCGGCACAGCTTGCGGGTCTGCGCCCAGTGCATCATGCGGTGCGCGGTGAGCTCGATACCCTTCTTGGCATCCAGGACGACGACCGCGGTATCCACCGCATCCAGGGCGCACATCGCCTGACCCATGTAGTCCGGAAAACCCGGCGTGTCGAGGAGATGGATCAGGGTGTCCTGGTGCTGGAGATGGCTGACGGCCAGCTTCACGGAATGCAGGTGCGCCTTCTCGAGCGGATCGTAGTCGCACACGGTGGTGCCGCGTTCGACCGAACCGGCGCTGGGAATGGCGCCGGCCGCGGCCAACAGGGTTTCGATCAGGGTGGTCTTGCCGGCGCCGCCATGTCCGACCATGGCCAGGGTTCTTATTTGGGAGGGGGGGAGGATGCTCATGATGTAAAACGATCGCTCAGGGAGAAAAAGGGACGTTCCACGGTACAGCCGTCATCGCACAGGTTAACGTGAAAGTCGCACGGCGACTTCTCGAAGCTCCCCTCTCCCGCAGGCGGGAGAGGGGCTGGGGGTGAGGGAAACGGGCATGACTTTCATGCTTCGGGGCGTCTTCTCAAAGTCATGTCCGTTAGGCAGGGATCGCCGTGGCTGGATTCGCATGGTGCGTATGGAGAATTTGCAGTGCGTCCGACAGGGTAGCCAACCCCGTGTAGTACGTAAACAACAGATCGCCTGATTCACCGGATTTCTTCCGTAAACCAGCGTAATTAGTTGAGCAGCACATAAACATATTAGACAATTCTAATGACACTGATGCCAACACTTACTCCCTGAGTGTTATCAGTGTTGTCTCCTCCATCCTCCTTCTAAGGTGGATTTAGCCCGGTCACCCGACCGGGCTTTTTTTTTGTTCCGGGGGTGGCGACAATCGGCTCTGCTTGGGAGCCGAGCTCCATGACACAACCACTCTGGTATCTGCGGCATGAAGGCAAGGTGTACGGGCCGTTTCCGCGGCCGCAGATCGAGACCGCGCTCGAGGAAGGAGATATTGGCCCGGACTGGGAGATCAGCCTGGATGAGGCCGACTGGATCGGCATCGGCGAGAGCGGCCAATTCACCGCAGCGCATACCGAAACGGCGTCAGCGCAAGCCGACACGGCAAACCCTGCCTGGCGCGAGGAACGCCTGCGCGCGCGCCGACGCTGGCTGGATCAGGGTGACCGGGCGGAGGTCGCCGAGCCGCACGATGCCGCTCATGATGCCGAGGCGCGCCAGGCGGTGGCCGAAGATCACGCCAGGACGGAAGAATTG
>JBBIIR010000003.1:0-16898 GCA_037446455.1 Hydrogenophilales bacterium
AAAGAACGGGGCCATCTGGTCTCGCTTCAGCTGCTTTCTCAGCACCGTTTTGCCGCGATCATCCACGCCATGCACCTGGAACACGTTCTTTGCCAGATCAATGCCAATCGTCGTAATCTTCATCTCGCTCGCCTCGCTCGGTCAGTGGGAATTTCCATTCGCCACACTTTGGCACTTCTGATGCCGTTTCGGGTGGGGCGACCATCCCATTACGTTAACCCACGCCGGGCCGGGGCGGGTCAGTCGCGCGCGATGCGATCCAGTCCGCCCAGGTAGGGACGCAGCACCTCGGGGATGGTGACGCTGCCGTCCGGGTTCTGGTAGTTCTCCAACACCGCCACCAGGCAGCGACCCACGGCCAGGCCGGAGCCGTTGAGGGTGTGCAGCAGCTCCGGCTTGCCCGGCTTGCCGTCCTTCCCGGCGCGGTAGCGGGCCTGCATGCGGCGGGCCTGGAAGGCCTCGAAATTGGAGCAGGACGAAATCTCCCGATAGGTGTTCTGGCCCGGCAGCCAGACCTCCAGGTCGTAGGTCTTGGCCGAGGAGAAGCCGAGGTCGCCGGCGCACAGGGCCACCACCCGGTAGGGCAGGCCCAGGCGTTGCAGGATGTCCTCGGCGTGGCCGGTGAGTTCCTCCAGGGCGGCGTAGGAATCCTCCGGCTTGACGAATTGCACCATCTCCACCTTGTCGAACTGGTGCTGGCGGATCATGCCGCGGGTGTCCTTGCCGTAGGAGCCGGCCTCGGAACGGAAGCAGGGGGTGTGCGCCACCAGCTTGATGGGCAGGTTGTCGGCGGAAACGATCTCGTCGCGCACGATGTTGGTCACCGGCACCTCGGCGGTGGGGATGAGGTATAGGCCGTTGGAGAGTTTGAACAAATCTTCCTCGAACTTCGGCAACTGGCCGGTGCCGCGCAGGGAATCGGCGTTCACCAGGTAGGGTACGTAGACCTCCTCGTAGCCATGCTCGCGGCTGTGCACGTCGAGCATGAACTGGCTCAGCGCGCGGTGCAGACGGGCGAGTGGGCCGCGCATGAGCACGAAGCGGCTGGTGGTGAGCTTCACCGCCGTGGGGAAGTCCAGCATTTCCAGGGTCTCGCCCAGGTCCACGTGGTCCAGGGGCGGGTAGGGAAATGGCCGGGGCGCGCCCCAGCGCCGGACTTCCGCGTTGTCCTTGTCGTCGCGGCCCGCCGGCACCGATTCGTGCGGCAGGTTGGGCAGAGTCAGCAACATCGCCGAGAGGTCTTCCTGGATGGCGGCGAGACGTTCCTCGGCCGCCTTCAGTGCATCGCCGAGGCCGCCCACCTCGGCCATCAGGGCGGAGGTGTCCTCGCCCTTGCCCTTGGCCATGCCGATCTGCTTGGAGAGCTGGTTGCGTTTCGCCTGGAGTTCCTGGGTGTGCACCTGGATGGCCTTGCGTTCGGCTTCCAGGGCCTCGAAGCGGGCACTGTCGAGGGTGATGCCGCGGGCGGCGAGACGTTGCGCCACTTGGGCGAGATCTTTGCGCAGGAGCTGGAGGTCGAGCATGGGGTCGGTGGGGGGTGAATGCGAAGGCCGCCATTTTCTCAAGAAACTCGCCGGGCCGCCCCTCCATTTCGCCCGATCCCCGCCGAATCAATAGGTGTGCTGTCCGATTTCCAGGCGCAGGGCGATGAAGGCGGCCTGCAGATCATCCACCGTGCTGGCGCAGGCCTCCCAGTCCTCCGCCTTGGCCAGGCTTTCCACCTCGGCGGCCAGGGCGGTCAGCTCGGCGGCGCCCAGGTAGGCGACGGCGCCCTTGATCTGATGCGCCTGCCGCGCGGCTTGCGCGCCGTCGCGGCCGGCCAGCGCGTCGGTCAGCGCCGCCAGCAGGCTTTCGCTGCTGCTGACGAACAGGTCCAGCATTTCCCGCAACTGGCGCGCGTCGCCCTGGCAGACGCGGCGCAGTTTCTCCAGATCGAAGCGCTCCGAGGGCGCCACGGCCGCGGGTTCCGCGCTGGCTGGCGCGGCATCGTGGTCGGCCGCGACCGCGCGCGCGGGCAGTTGGCGCGCCAGCGCGCGGGCCAGTTCTTCGGCTTGCAGGGGCTTGCTCAGATAGTCGTCCATGCCGGCCTCGCGGCAGGTTTCCGCGAAGCCGGGCATGACGTTGGCGGTGAGGGCGATGATGGGCAGCCGCGCGCGTCCCTCGCGCGCCTCGCGGTCACGGATGGCGCGGGTGGCGGTGAGACCGTCCCACATTGGCATCTGCCAGTCCATCAGCACCAGATCGACGCCGCCTTCGGCGAGCCGCTCATAGGCCGCCTTGCCGTCTTCCACATGGGCCACGCCCACCCCCAGGTCCTCCAGCATGTAGCCGAGCAGTTTGCGGTTGACCGGGTTGTCCTCCGCCACCAGCACGCGCGTGCCCGGGAAACGCAGGTCCGCGGTGTTGACATCCACCGTTGCCGGTGTGGCGGCGGAAGCGGCGGGCAGGGGCAGGCCGAGGTGGAAGGTGCTGCCCTTGCCCTCCTCGCTGTCGAGCGTCAGTTCCCCCCCCATGAGGGCGGCCAGTTGCCGGCAGATGGCGAGCCCCAGGCCGGTGCCGCCGTATTTGCGGGTGACCGAACCGTCGGCCTGGGCAAAGGCCTCGAATATCCGCCCGCGAGCTTCCGCGGTCATGCCGATGCCGCTGTCGCGCACGCAAAAGCGCAGCCATCCAGGTTTGTCGGCGACGGCGTGGGCGCTGAGCCGGACCTGGCCGGCGTGCGTGAACTTGAGAGCGTTGTCGAGCAGATTGAGCAGCACCTGGCGCAAGCGCGTGGGATCGCCGCGCACCCAGTCGGGCGCCGCCGCGTCGATCTCCAGATCCAGGGCCAGCCCCTTGCTCTCGGCGCGGTGGCGATAGAGTTGCAGGGCGGCGCGCAGCAGCGGGCGCAGCTCGAAGGGAATGTGCTCGACGCTGAGGCGGCCCGCCTCGATTTTCGAGAAATCGAGCAGGTCGTTGATCATGCCCATCAGCGCCTGCGCGGAATCGGCGATGGTTTGCGCGTGGTCGCGTTGGCGCGGCGTCAGCGCGCTGTTCAAGAGCAGATGGGTCATGCCGAGGATGCCGTTCATGGGCGTGCGGATCTCGTGGCTGACGTTGGCCACGAACTGCGATTTCATCTCCGCGGCGGTCACCGCGGCGTCGCGCGCGGCCTCCAGCGCCGCCTCCGCCTCGCGCTGGGTGGAGACGTCGCGCATGATGGCCTGGATCACCGGCTCCCCGTCCAGAGTCATCGAATGCAGGGCGATTTCGGCCGGAAAGGTGCTGCCATCGGGGCGGCGCGCGGTCCAGCGGAAGAAGGCGTGGCCTTTCTCCATCGCCTCGCGGATGTGCCGCTCGGCCAGCAGGGTGGGCGGCGTGCCGCAGGGCTGATCCTCGACGCCGAGGTCTTCCGGACGGCGCCCGAGGAAATCCTCGACCCTGTCCATGTGGAACATCTCCAGGGTGGCGGGGTTGCAGTCGGTGAAGCCGTGCCGGTCGAGAATGACGATGCCGTCGCTGTTGGTCTCGAACAGGGTGAGGAACTTGGTGCGCTCGCGCTCGCTGGCCGCCGCCAGCCGGGCGGCGCGGCGCATCACGGTGACGGCGACGACGAGGGCGGCCAGCACGGCGACCAGGCCGAGGCCGATCATCAGCCAGCGCGTGCGCGCGTAATCGGCGCGCGCCGCCGCCGCGGCGGACGCGGTCATGTCGCGCTGGATCTGGATCAGGCTGTCGAGTTCCTTCACCAGCTGGCGTTGCAGGGGGATGCCTTCCCGCTGCAGTTCGTCGAAGGCCAGGAAGGTATAGCCCTCCACCGCGAGATCGACGATGCGCACCATGACCGGCTGGTTGGCGCGGGTCAGGCGGTCGATGCGGGCGAGCACCTCGCGCTCTTCCGGCAGGCGGATCAGCTTGTCGAGCTCAAGGCGAACCTGCTGGTAGGCGCCGCCATAGCCGTAGAACTGCAGCATCTCCTGATCCTTCTCGAAGGCGTCGCGGCTGACCACGATGGACAGCATGGCGATGGCGCGGTCGCGCAGGATGTCGCGCATGCTGTTGGCCAGGCGGGCCTTGACGCTGTTCTCGCCGACGATGGATTCCAGGTGCGCGTTGGTGCTCGCGAGCTGGTGCAGGCCCACCACGGTCAGGGCGATGATGAGGCTCAACGCCAGGCCGAAACCGGCGCCGACGATGGAGGTGAGCTTGCGGGGCAATTGGGCGATGCGCGCGGGCATGGGCTCTTCCGGAAGCGGTGTCCGGACATGGTAGCGCCGGGCGGGCGGCCGGGCGTATGGGAAAAAGCGCCTATTGGCCTAACGGACATGACTTTGAGAAGACGCCCCGAAGCATGAAAGTCATGCCCGTTTCCCTCACCTGCAGGGCGCGCCCCGGACTGCATTCCGGGGCCGTTCGGCGGGCGCGGAGCATGCTCCGCGAAACCCCCGCCTCACCCCCCAGCCCCCGCTCCGCGCCCCACGGCTGGCGATGCATCGCCAGCCGGCTGCGAGGGCGGAATGCTGTGCATTCCGAATTTCCCTCTCGCCCCGCCTGCGGGAGAGGGGAGCTTCGAGAAGTCGCCGTGCGACTTTCACGCTAAGGCGCGGTGTTCAGCCGGGCGATGACCCGGTCCAGGCCAGCTTCCACGGGCAGGACGTGGGCGTTTTCCTCGTCGCTCAGGGGCTCCCGCGCCGCCAGTTGCGCCTCCAGCACCTCCAGGCCGGCTTCCGAGGCGTCACCCCCCGCCGCCACGCGCGCGGCCACGCGCTCGCGCAGGACGTCCGCCGGCGCCTCGGCGGGGGCGATCCACCAGGGCACGTCCAGTTCCCGCGCCAGCGCGGCGAAGGGCGCGCGCCAGGCGCGGCGGATGAAGGTGGCGTCGACGATGACCGGAAAGCCCGCGCCGAGCAGGAGGCGGCCGTACTCCAGCAGCCGCGCCAGGGTGCGTTCGCTCGCCTCCGGCGTGTAGATGCCGCCGGGCACCCGGGCGCTGGAATCCAGCGCGCCCAGGCCGAACAGGCGCTTGCGTTCCACGTCGGAGCGCAGGCGCAGGGCGCCAAATCCTTCCAGCAGGCGCTGGGCCAGCCAGCTCTTGCCGGAACCGGAGACGCCGTGCATGAGGATGAGGACCGGCCTGCGCTCGCGGGCGAGGGCGTCGGCCAGGTCCAGGTACCGGGCGCAGGCCGCGAGGTCGCCGCCGTGCTGGCGCGCCAGGATCGCGGCCACCTTGGCGCGCACCATGGCGCGATAGACCTGGTAGAAGGGCAGGGCGGGCAGGCCGGCGTAATCGCCGGTGTGTTCCAGGTAGCGGTTCAGGCCGCGCCAGGCCAGGTCGGTGCGCCCGCGGTAGCGCAGATCCATGGTCAGAAAGGCGATTTCGTTGGCCACGTCGATGAAGCGCAGGCCGGGATTGAACTCGATGGCGTCGAAGATCAGGGGTTGGTCCGCCACCCAGGCGATGTTGCCCAGGTGCAGGTCGCCGTGGCACTCGCGGATGAATCCGCCCGCCTTGCGCGCGGCGAAATGGCCGCGCAGGCGCTCGCCTTCCCGTTGGCTCCAGGCCTCGATCCGGTCCAGGGGTGCGGCCGTGCCGGCGTCGCCCGGCAGGATCGCGCGCAGATGGGCGAAGTTGGCGGCGACCGGAGCCACGACCTGGTCCGGCAGGCCGTGCGGACTGTCCGCCGGAGCCGGTTCCGCCCCGGCATGGAAGGCGGCGACGCGCTCGGCGATGGCGTCGATCTGCTCGGCGGAGAGCTCCGCTTCGCGGTCCAGGGTGGCCTCGGCGGGGAAGGCGCGCATCTTCACCGCCCATTCCAGCACGGGGCCGTCGCCACCGACTTGTGGCGCTTCAGGCTTGCCGGTGATCGCCACCACGTCCAGGTAAATTTCCGGCGCCAGGCGTCGGTTGAGGCGGATCTCCTCGCGGCAGCAGGCCAGCCGCTTGTCCAGGCTGGAGAAGTCGAGGAAGCCCAGATCGAGCGGCTTCTTCAGCTTGTAGGCATAGTCGCCGGCGAGGATGACCCAGGAAATGTGGGTCTCGATCAGGCGCGGCGCCGGCGCCGGGTGAGGATAGGCGTCGGGGCGCAGCAGGCCGGCGATGAGTTCGGGCGGAGGAGCGGTCACTTGCGGAACGCGACCACGTGGTCGACGCCCAGGCGGACGCCGATGCGTTCGCCGATGGCGTGGTTGTGGTGCGAATCCACCTGCGCCAGCACCCGCTGTCCGCCGGGCAGGCGCAGGGTGTAGAGGAAATCGGCGCCGCGGAAGGCCTTGCGCTCCACTTCCGCGAGCAGCAGGCTGGAGTCGTCGTGGATGATGTCGTCCGGGCGGATCAACACTTCCACCTGGCAACCCAGTTCGCAGCGCGAGCAGCCGCCGTCGTCGTCGCAATCGGTGGGGATGTGGCCGTCGAGCACGCCGAGCTCGATCTCCACCTGGCGGTTGTTGATCACTTCACCCGGCAGCAGCACGCCCTGGCCGACGAAATTGGCGACGAAACGGTTGACCGGCTGGTGATACAGGTTGTAGGGCGAGTCCCACTGCTGGATGCGGCCCTGGTGCATGACGCCGATGACGTCGGCCATGGCGAAGGCCTCGTGCTGGTCGTGCGTCACCAGCAGGGCGGTGATGCCTTCCTGCTTGAGGATTTCGCGCACCTCCAGGGCGAGTTTTTCGCGCAATTCCACGTCCAGGTTGGAGAAGGGTTCGTCCAGCAGCAGCAGACGCGGGCCCGGCGCCAGCGCGCGGGCCAGGGCGACACGCTGCTGCTGGCCGCCCGAGAGTTCATGCGGGTAGGCCTCGGCGCGGCCGGCCAGGCCGACGGTGCGCAGCATGGCCTCGACCCGCGCGGCGCGCGCCTGGGCATCCAGATGGCGCAAGCCGAAGGCGACGTTGCGGGCGATGGAAAGATGCGGGAACAGGGCGTAATCCTGGAACACCATGCCGATGCGGCGCGCCTCCGGCGGCAACGCCCAGTCCGGCGCGCTGACGCGCTCGCCGGCCAGGCGGATGTCGCCGGCGCGCGGCGCGTCGAAGCCGGCGATGAGGCGCAGCACCGTGGTCTTGCCGCAGCCGGAGGGACCCAGCAAACAACCGATCTGGCCTTCCTCCAGGCGGAAGGAGACGCCCTCGAGCACGGGTTTGTCGGTAAAACGGTGACCCAGATCGGCCACTTCCAGGATGCAGGACATGATTCCAGCGTAGGGCTCCAAATGAGAGTCATTATAATGAACGACTGAATCCGATGTCCGCCTCCGCTTATCTTTCCTGTATCCCGATGAAATCCCGCTTCAGCGTCCTGCCCCTGGTGGCCGTCGTACTGGCCGTGCTGGTGTCGCTGCCGGTGGCCAGCGTCATCGTCAACGTCCTCCAGCCCGACCGCGAGGGGGTGTGGGCGCACCTGGCCGAGACGGTGCTCGGCGAGTACGTCTTCAACAGTCTCGCGCTGGCCGCCGGCGCCGGCCTCGGCGCGGCCCTGCTCGGCACCGGCGCGGCCTGGATCGTCGCCATGTACCGCTTCCCCGGACGCCGCGTGCTGGAATGGGCGCTGCTCCTGCCGCTGGCCATGCCGACCTACGTCATCGCCTATGCCTACACCGATTTCCTGCAGTTCTCCGGGCCGCTGCAATCGGCGCTGCGCGAGGCCTTCGGCTGGTCCCGCGACGATTACTGGTTTCCCGAGGTGCGCTCGCTGCAGGGCGCCATCGTCACCTTCAGCCTGGTGTTCTACCCCTATGTCTACGTGCTGGCGCGCACCGCCTTCCTGGAGCGTTCCGGCGCGCTTCTGGAGGCCGCCCGCGTGCTCGGCCACGGCCCGCGCGCCGCCTTCCTGCGCGTCGCCCTGCCGTTGGCGCGGCCGGCGGTGGCGGGCGGCGTCGCCCTGGTGGTGATGGAAAGCCTGGCGGAGTTCGGCGCGGTGTCCTATTTCGGCGTGCCCACCTTCACCACCGGCATCTATCGCGCCTGGTACGCCTTCGGCGACCCGGTGGCGGCCTCGCAACTCGCCGCCAGCCTGCTTGGCGTGGTGGCCCTGGCGCTGATCCTGGAGAAGGCCAGCCGCGGCCGCGCCCGCTTCGACGACGCCGGCGGCCGTCCCGCCCAGCGTCCGCACCTGCGCGGCGGCCGCGCCCTGCTGGCCCTGGCGGCCTGCGCAGTGCCGCTGCTGGGCGGCTTCCTGCTGCCCGCCGGCCTGCTGCTGTCGATGGCCCTGAGCGAGGGCGACGCGCAGTTCGGCGTCAAGTATCTGGACCTGGCCGCCAACAGCCTGAGCCTGGCGGCCAGCGCCAGCCTGCTCGCGGTCGTCGTCGCCCTGCTGCTGGCCTATGCCGGGCGCGCCAAGCCCGGACCGCTGATGGCCGGCGTCAAGCGCGTCGCCTCGCTGGGCTACGCGGTGCCCGGCACCGTCATCGCCGTCGGCGCCCTCATCCCCCTCACCGCCCTGGATCATGCCCTCATCGCCTGGGCGCGCGAGCACTGGGGCATGAACCTGGGCCTGGTCATCACCGGCAGCGCCCTGGCCCTGGTGTTCGCCTATCTCGCCCGCTTCCTGGCGGTGGCGCTGAACGCCGTCGAATCCAGCCTGGCGCGCATCCGCCCCGGCCTGGACGAGGCGGCGCGCAGCCTGGGCGCGGGCCGCGCCGGGTTGCTGGCGCGGGTGCACGTGCCGCTGCTCTCCGGCGGGCTGATCTCCGGCCTGCTCCTGGTGTTCGTCGACGTGATGAAGGAACTGCCGGCGACCATCGTCCTGCGCCCGTTCAATTTCGAAACCCTGGCCACCCAGGTCTACATCCTCGCCGCCGACGAACGCCTCGCCGAGGCGGCCACGCCCTCCCTCATCATCGTCGCCGTCGGCCTCATTCCCGTGGTCATGCTGTCGCGCACCATGCGGCGCCCTTAGCGGCCTCTCCGCCTTCGCCAGACCCCGCGCCGCAAGGCCTGCGCATAACGGACATGACTTTGAGAAGACGCCTCGAAGCATGAAAGTCATGCCCGTTTCCCTCCCTTGCAGGGCGCGCCCCGGACTGCATTCCGGGGCCGTTCGGCGGGCGCGGAGCATGCTCCGCGAAACCCCCGCCTCACCCCCCAGCCCCTCTCCCGCCCGCGGGAGAGGGGAGCTTCGAGAAGTCGCCGTGCGACTTTCGCGCTAAACCTGTACAAAACACTCGGGTATTAAGTAGCATGCGCCGCATCGGCGCGCGTCCGGTTTTCCGCAAAGGAGAACGGGGGGCTGCGCAGGCCCGAAGGCTTGACGCTTCGCTTTCATGAACCGGAAAGGAGTCCCGCGATGTTGGACCAAGACCATCGGACCTCGGTGTCCAGGAGCGCCTCGCTGCGTCTGTTCATCCTGCTCTTCACCCCGGTGGCGCCGCTGATCCTCGGCGGGGCCTGGTATGTCGGCAAGGAACGCATCGAAGAGGAGATCGCCCTCATCCGCGCCAGCGAAATCGCCAACGTGGTGATGGGCGTGCGGCGCCTGGATGACGAACTGCGCGCGCCGCTCAATCAGTTGCGCCTGCTCGCGGGCGAGGACGCGGTGCGCCGCGCCGTCGAAACGGAAGGCGCGCGCGAGTTGCGCGAGCTGGAGTCCAGCTTCGCCCGGCTCATCGCCTACACCGGCCACTACGACAAGGTTCGCTGGATCGACGAGCAGGGGCGCGAACGGGCGCGCGTCAACAACGTCGCCGGCCAGGCGCAGGTCGTGGGGCCGGAATATCTGCAGCGGGTGGCGGACACGCATTACTTCAAGGCGGGCATGCAACTGCCCGCGGGGCAGGTCCATGTTTCGCCGCTCGACCTCAATATCGAGCATGGCAAGCTGGAGACCCCGCGCCGGCCGGTGCTGCGCCTGATCACCCCGTTGCACGGCGCCGACGGCGCGGCGCGCGGCATCCTGGTGCTCAACGTGGCCGGTCAGACCCTGCTCGACGCCTTCACCGACAGCCTGGAGGAGATCCGTGACCACGCCATGCTGGTGAACGAGGACGGTTACTGGCTGAAGCACCCGAATTCCGCCCTGGAATGGGGCTTCCTGTTCAATCGGCAGGACACTTTGGGCAAGCACCACCCCGATGCCTGGCAGGCCATCCGCGCCATCCCTTCCGGCCAGGAGGAACTCGCCGACGGCTTGTGGACCTGGAGCACCGTGTATCCGCTGAAGCGGGAGGATGCGCGGGCGGCCTCCGCCCCGCCCACCTGGCTGGTGGTCAGCCATCTGTCGCGGCAGCATCTCGAAGCACTGCGCCAGGCGGCGTGGCGCAGCGTGGGCGTCTACATGTTCGTCCTGTTGGTCGTCTACGCGGCCATCGCCGTCTGGCTGACCCGAGCCGTGTCCGAGCGCACGCGGGCCCTGGCCGCGGCCGCCCAGGCCAAGGCCGAGGCCGAGGCGGCACAGCGCGTGAGCCAGGCCAAGGAACGCTTTCGCCTGGTGGTGGAGGCGAATA
The DNA here is from genome assembly GCA_037446455.1 of Hydrogenophilales bacterium. Taxonomy (GTDB): domain Bacteria; phylum Pseudomonadota; class Gammaproteobacteria; order Burkholderiales; family Thiobacillaceae; genus PFJX01. The sequence continues at coordinate 10,419 of JBBIIR010000003.1, forward strand.
TCAACGGCCTGCTGGTGGTGGACAGGGCGGGCCGTATCGTCCTCGCCAATCCGGCCCTGGCCGCGATGTTCGGCTATGCCAGGGAGGAACTCGTCGGCCAGCCTCTGGAAATTCTGATGCCGGAAGCCGGCCGCAGCCTCCATGCCGGCTACTTCGCCGCCTACCTGCGTGATCCCCAGGCGCGTCCCATGGGCATGGGGCGCGAATTGTACGGCCGCCGCAAGGATGGCAGCCCGTTCCCCATCGAGATCAGCCTCAGCCCGTTCCACGAGAACGGCGAGTTGTTCGTCGATGCCTTCGTCGCCGACATCTCCGAGCGCAGGCGCGGCGAGCTTCTGCACCGGCGCATCGAGGCGCGTCTGCAACTGATGATGCAGACCAATCCGAATGGTCTGTTGGTGGTGGATGACCAGGGCGCCATCGAGATGGCCAATCCGGCCCTGGAGCGCATGTTCGGCTATGCGCCGGGGGAACTGCTGAACCAGTCGCTGGAACGCCTGCTGCCGGTCGATCTGCGGCAGCGCCACGCCCAGTTGCGCGAGGGCTACATGCGGCAGCCCGCGATCCGCGCCATGGGCGACGGCATGGTCCTGCACGGTCTGCGCAAGGATGGCGCCAGCATCCCGGTGCGGGTGAGCCTGGCGAGTTTCGTCGAGGAGGGGAGAACCTACGCCCAGGCCACCGTCATAGACGCCAGCGGCCGGGGCTGAGCGGGGGAGGGGCGTTGCGCCCCTCCGGGCTTACTTCCAGCCGGCGCGATCGATGAAGCGCTGCGCCTTGGGGGTGTACTTGGCCAGCACCCCGGCGGAGAGCTGGTCCACCTTGAATTTGCCCATGGCTGCGAGCTGGGGGTTGGCCAGCTTGACGCTGTCCACCACCGGCCACTCGTTGTTGCCGTTGGCGAAATAGGCCTGGGCTTCGTCCGAGGCCAGGTATTCCAGGAACTTCACGGCCGCCGCCTTGTTGGGCGCGTGCTTCAGCATGCCGCCGCCGGAGATGTTGACGTGGGTGCCCTTGCGCTGCTGGTCCGGGAAGACGAGGCCCACCTTCCTCACCACCTCCTGGTCGGCCGGCTTGTCCGAGGCCATCAGGCGGGCGTAGTAATAGTGGTTGCTGATCGCCACGTCGCATTCGCCCGCGGCTACCGCGCGGATCTGGTCGGTATCGCCGCCCTTGGGGGCGCGCGCCAGGTTGGCGACGATGCCGCGCGCCCAGTCGAGGGCGTTCTCGTCGCCAGTGTTGTAGACCATCGCGGCCATCAAGGTGCGGTTGTAGACGTGGCCGCCGCTGCGCACGCACAGCTTGCCTTTCATTTTCGGGCTAACCAGATCGGCGTAGTTCTGCACCTCGGCAGGATTGATCTTGTCCTTGTTGTAGGCGATGACGCGGGCCCGGTAGGAATAACCGAACCAGTTGCCATCGGCATCGCGGAACTGGGGTGGGATGCGGGATTCGAGGGTTTTGGAGCGCACCGTGGCGAACAGCCCGGCATCGTCGGCGACTTGCAGGCGGGCGGCGTCCACGGTGAGGAAGACGTCGGCCGGGCTGGCCGCGCCTTCGCGGCGGATGCGCTCGAACAGCTCGTCCTCCTTGCCCTCGATGCGGTTGACCTTGATGCCGGTGGTCTTGGTGAAATTGGCGTACAGGGCGTCGTCGGTTTGGTAGTGGCGCGCGGTATAAAGATTAAGCACGCTTTCCTGAGCGAGGGCGGGTAGCGCCGTGCTGATGAGCAGGGCGCCGGCGAGGGCAAACAGTGAGCTACGGTTCATGATGGTTTCCTGAGTTGGGTTGATTGAACAGGTCGCGCACGGCGACACGCCATGATAAACACAAATAGGAATGGTTATCAACCCATATGCGAACAATTCCCAGGTAATGCGGCCGCGGTGCGGCGCGTGATCGTCCGGATCAGGGGGGAGGCGCTCAGTCGCCGGCGAGGCGGAAGCGTATGAGGGTGTTGAGGCGGCCCTCGAACCAGGCGTCGTAACCGACCTCGGCCGCGCCGATGTCGACGTTGAAGCCCGGCTGCGAGCCTGGCGTCACGTCCAGGAAGCGCAAGCCGGGGTGTTCGATGCGCACCCGCATGCTGACCCGCATGGGGTAGAAACCGTCGAGGAACTGACGCATGTAGGGGCCGTTGGCCAGGCTGTAGATGCCGTCGCCGTCGTTCGCCAGCGCCAGGGTCTCGCCGCGGATGCAGATCAGCGCGTCGCGCGCGATCTGTTCCATCTGCACCGTGTTTTCGTGCACCCAGGCCCTGCCGATGTTCTCGCTTTGCACGATATTGAGGGCGCGGATGCGTTCGGGGCGGTAGACGATCTGCAGGCTGGCCACCGCGTCCAGGTGGTGATGGCATTGTTCCAGGCCGACCCAGCCGTTGCTCAGGCTATCGCGCGTGATGACAATCTTGTTCTGGTGGTGGTGCACCGGTCTGGCCGGCGGGGCGGCGAGAAAGCGCAGAGCCCCCTCGTTGACGTCGGCGACGCTCTTGAAGAAGAGTTCCTCTTCCGCGGGGCTTGCCCAGGCGGGCGCGGCCGCGAGGCACAGCAGAACCGTGAAAGCGGGCTTATTCGACCGGCAGCACACGGCGCGCGCCGTTGAAGCGGGAAGCCCAGTACTTCTGGTCCATGCGCGAGACGGTCACGGCTTTGCGGCGGGTGCTGCTGGCATGCACGAATTCGCCGTTGCCCTTGTAGATGCCGACATGGGAATTGGGCTGGCGGCGGGTGTTGAAGAACACCAGATCGCCCGGCTTGAGCTCGGACTTCGCCACCGACTCGCCCAGCCTGCTCATGTCGCGCGCGCTGCGCGGCAGAGTCAGGTCGGCGGTTTCCTTGTACACGTGCTTGACGAAACCGCTGCAATCCACGCCCTGATCGGGATTGCTGCCGCCGAACTTGTAGGGCGTGCCCAGCAGGCTGAGGGCCTTGAGGATGGGTCGGGCGGTGGCCTTGAGGTCCTCGACCAGGGCGGGCTCGGCCTCGGTCTCCGTCGCGCCGGCGCTGGGCAGGACAATCAGCGCCAGCAGCAGGAGGCCAAGCGTGGACAAACGTTTCGGCAGGGAAGACATGCGCGGCTTGTCGAAAAATTTGACACAAAAAGTGCGGCGATTAAGCCATCAAACCGGGAAGCTTGTCTACTATGGTAGTGTGACTGTTAACAACCAACATGAAGGAGATATTCCATGTCCATGGAAAATAAACAAGAAGTTGCCGAAGCCATTCGTGCGTCCGCAGGTGATGACGCGCAATTGCGGGAAAAAGTGCGTGCCCTAGTCATGAAGGCGCTGGTCGATCACCAGGCCGATCCGGCCGCCATTCGCGAGATCATGCGCGACACCCTGGAAGGCGTCGGGGATGGCCTCATGGCGCGCGGCAACCAAGCCAGCGGCGCCCTGCGCGAGGCGGTGGTGGGCATGGACGAGGCGGTGGGACGCTCGGTGTACGCCATGCAGATGGCGATGGAGGAGGCCTGGGGCATGGGCCAGAACTTCGCCGCCACCGACATGAAGGCGACCATGAGTCAGTTCAAGGGCCTCGAAGACGACCTGCTCGCCACGCTGAAGGAGGCTTCGAGCAAAACCCAGGGCTGGCTGAAGGGCGAGTACGCCGATCTCGCCACCCATCTGGCGCGCACCGGCACCGACACCGGCAGCCAGGTGCTGGCGGTGATGCAGAAACTGAACAGCCGCATGGCGGGTGTGGTGGCCGGCTCCGGCGCGGAGACCGTGGCCACCGCCTCGGAAGCGCGGCAGCGCCTGACCGCCGTCGCCTCAGGCATCCTGCGGGGTCTCGCCGACGCCCTCGATTCCAAGCGCTGACCGCGCCCCCCGATGCTGCGTGAAACCCTGTCCATGGTGCGGGATCTCTCGCGCCTGCACGAGATCGCGTCGGTTCTGATCCGCTACGGCTGGGGGGACATGGTCCGCCTGCTGGGGGTTTCCCACCTGCTGGAGCGGGCCGGGCGCCTGCTGCACTGGCAGACCTCCAACGAAATCACCCGGCTCGACTTGCCGGTGCGCATCCGCATGGCCCTCACCGACCTGGGGCCGACCTTCGTCAAGCTCGGGCAGATCCTCGCCACGCGCGTGGATGTGTTCCCGCCAGCCTGGATCAGGGAGTTCGAACAACTGCACAGCCACGTGCCGCCGGTTCCGTTCGAACAGTTGCGGCCGGAACTGGAGCGGGTCTGGGGCGGCAAGGTGGAGGACGTGCTCGGCGACTTCCAGACCGAGCCTTTCGCCGCCGCTTCCATCGCCCAGGTGCACCGGGCCCGCCTGCCGGACGGCACGCCGGTGGTGGTGAAAATCCGCCGTCCCGACATCCTGCCGAAGATCGAGGCCGACCTGCGCATCCTCAATCACCTGGCCAGGCTGACGGAACTGCAGATGCCGGATCTGCGCCGCTACCGGCCGGCGCAGATCGTCGGGCAACTGAAGCGCTCGCTGCTGCGCGAATTCGACCTGATCAAGGAAGCGCGCAACCTGGAGTCCTTCGCCGAGCGCTTCGGCCAGGACGACACCGTGCGCGTGCCGCGCGTGTACTGGCCATATTGCGGCGAGACGGTCAACGTGCAGGAAGAGTTGATCGGCATTCCCGGCAGCGACATCGAGCGCGCCCGCGCCGAGGGCCATGACCTCGGCCTGCTGGCGGCGCGCGGCGCCGACGCGGTGCTGCGCATGATCCTCATCGACGGCTATTTCCACGCCGATCCGCATCCGGGCAATGTCGTCTACCTGCCCGGCAACCGGCTCGGCCTGCTCGATTTCGGCATGGTCGGGCGCATCACCGACAGCCGCCGCGAACAGCTCATCGATTTCCTGGAAGCCCTCATCAAAAAGAATGAGGCCGGCATGCTCAACGTGCTCGTGCAGTGGTCGGGCGATGCCGAGATCGACGAGGATCACCTCGCCTACGACATCTCGGAGATGATGTTCGGCTACGACAACCTGACCCTCAAGGACATCCGCGTCGGCGCGCTGCTCAACGAGGTCACCACGGTCATGCGCGACAACCATCTGTCGCTGCCGCCGGACCTCACCCTGTTGTTCAAGGCGCTGATCACCCTGGAAGGGCTGGGCTACCAGCTCAACCCGGATTTCCACATGATCGACCACCTGACGCCCTTCGTGCGGCGGGTCATCGAGGCGCGCTATGCGCCGCAGGCCCTGGCGCGGCGCGCCCGCCACGGCCTGCGCGAGATCGCCGAAATCGTCATCGGCCTGCCGCGCGACGTCGCGCGCCTGTTCCGCATGGCGCGCCGCGGACGTCTGCGCATCGATCTGGACCTCAAGCGGCTCGACCACTTCGGCCTGCAGCTCGACCAGGCCGCCAACCGCCTGACCATGGGGGTATTGACCGCCTCGCTGGTGGTGGGCTCCAGCATCATCATGACCGTCGAGGGCGGACCCGAGCTGTTCGGCCTGCCCCTGTTCGGTCTGCTCGGCTTCGTCGTCGCCTTCTTCAACAGCCTCTGGATTGTCTATTCCATCTGGCGCTCGGGGCGGAATTGACCGGTCCCGCCCGGAGATCATGAAGATTCGGGCCGGTCCCCGGATATTTGGTTACAATTTTTTCCTTCTGGGGTGACCGAAGTTTTCCAATGACTTTTTCCGCGGCCATGCACCGCGCCCGCGCCCGCCGGGCGCCGTCCGGGCAAGCTTTCCAGGGGGCGGAGGAAAACCGCTGGCCGCCCGCGAACCCGCAAGCAACTCCCTCAAGGAAGGAAACCGAGCATCATGGAACGCATCTACAACTTCAGCGCCGGCCCGGCGGTATTGCCCCGTGAAGTCCTCGAACAGGCCCGCGACGAGCTGGTCAACTGGCAGGGCTGCGGCATGTCGGTCATGGAAATGTCCCACCGCGGCAAGGAATACATGGGCATCCAGGCCCAGGCCGAGGCCGACCTGCGCGAGCTGATGGGCATTCCCGCCCATTACAAGGTGCTGTTCGTGCAGGGCGGCGCCTCCAGCCAGTTCGCCATGGTTCCCATGAACCTGCTGCGCGGCAAGGCTTCCGCCGACTACCTGAACACCGGCGAGTGGTCGAAGAAGGCCATCAAGGAAGCCAAGAACTACGGCGCCGTGAACGTGGTGGCGAGCTCCGAGGACAAGAATTTCTCCTACGCGCCCACCCAGGACGCCTGGAAGCTGGACCCCAACGCCGCCTACGTGCATTACACCCCCAACGAGACCATCGGCGGCGTGGAAATCTTCTGGACTCCCGATCTTGGCAACCTCGCCGGCGACGCGCCCCTGGTCGCCGACATGTCCTCCACCATCCTGTCGCGCCCCATCGACGTCTCCAAATACGGCGTCATCTACGCCGGCGCGCAGAAGAACATCGGCCCCGCCGGCGTCACCGTGGTCATCGTGCGCGAGGATCTGATCGGCCAGACCGTGGCCGGCACGCCGACCATGTTCGACTACAAGATCCACGCCGACAACGAATCCATGTACAACACGCCGCCCACCTACGGCAT
>JBBIIR010000004.1:0-16610 GCA_037446455.1 Hydrogenophilales bacterium
CATCTCGGCGCCGCCGTTCACCTTGTAACGCATCTACGTTTCTTCGTGAACGCCGGCGGCGCGGAACGCGCGGGTGGGATGCTCATTAATTCGTCATCCCCGCGCAAGCGGGGATCCAGGTCGTTGATTTCACTGGACCCCGGCTTTCGCCGGGGTGACAGGCGGGGTTGTCGGGTTGGATTTCTTCACGGCTTCCCTGAATCGCGCGGCAGGACCAGGCGAAACCGCACCCGCCCGTGCTCCGAACTCGCCTCCAGGCTGCCGCCGTGCAACTGCGCGATGGAACGGCTGATCGCCAGGCCCAGGCCGGCGCCCTCGCCGCTGGCGCGGCGGGCGGGATCGCCGGTGTAGAAGCGGTCGAACACGCGCGGCAGATGCTCGGCCGGGATCACGCCGGGGTTCTCCACTTCGACCACCGCCGCGTCCGCCTCCTCGCCCAGGCGCAGGCTCACCGTGCCGCCGGGGGCGGTGTGGCGGATGGCGTTGGACACCAGGTTGGCGAGCAGGCGCTGCAACATCAGGCGGTCGCCCGTCACCCGCGCCGAGCCCTGGCTTGCCAGGCGCACACCGGACTCCGCCGCCAGGGCCTCGTAGAACTCCAGCATGCGCGCCGCCTCGCCTTCCAGATCCACCGCCTCGCGGCGCGGCGCCACCAGGCTGTTGTCGGCCTGGGCGAGGAACAGCATGTCGCCGATCATGCGCGCCAGGCGCTCGTACTCCTCCAGGTTGGAAGCCAGCACCTCGCGGTATGCCTCCGCCGAGCGCGCCCGCGTCAGCGCCACCTCGGTCTGGGTCATCAGGTTGGAGAGGGGCGTGCGCAGTTCGTGGGCGATGTCCGAGGAATAGTCCGACAGGCGCCGGAAGGATTCCTCCAGGCGCGCCAGCATGGCGTTGAAGGCGGTGGCCAGGGCATCGATCTCGGCCGGCAGACCGCCTTGCGGCAGGCGCTCCTCCAGGCTGCTGGCGGACAGCCGCGTCGCCAGGCGCGTCATCTGCCGCAGCGGAGCCAGCCCGGCGCGGGTCGCGGCCCAGCCCAGCAGGGCGGTGAGCAAGGCCGCCAGGGCGGTGGTCAGGGCCAGGGTGTTGCGGAAGTCATCGAGGAATTGGCGGTGATGGGAAATGTCCAGGGCGATGGTCACGTCGTGCTCGCCGCCGCCGCCATCGCGCAGGCGCGCCAGCAGGCCGCGATACGCGCGCGCCTCGGCCGTCCAGGCGGTCCAGCGCGGCAAGGCGCCGTGCATCGGCAATTCGGCGGGGAAATCCGCCTCGCCGTAGCGGAACCATTCGCCGCCATCCGCCGCGCGCACCGCCACCGACAGGTGATGATGTCCGACCAGCGCGTCGCGCATCCGGCGTTCCAGCACGTCGCGGCTGTCGCCGGCCTTGGCGAAGAGGGCGCGCAACAGGCTGAGCTTGCCCTCCACCTCGTGCTGGTCCATCTCGCGGAAATGATTCTCCACCGAGCGCTCCACGACCCAGCCCAGGCCCAGCAGCACCGCCACCGCGCCGGCGGCGAACAGCAGGCTGACGCGGGCGGTGAGCGACAGCGAGGTCACCGCGCCTCCAGCACGTAACCCATGCCGCGCGCGGTGTGGATCAGCTTGGCGTCGAACTCGTCATCGATCTTGGCGCGCAGGCGGCGCACCGCGACGTCGATGACATTGGTGTCGGAATCGAAATTCATGTCCCACACCTGCGAGGCGATCAGGGAACGCGGCAGCACCTCGCCCTGGCGGCGCAGCAGCAGTTCCAGCAGGGCGAATTCCTTGGCGGTCAGCTCGACGCGCCGGCCGCCGCGCGTGACCCGCCGGCGCAACAGGTCCATTTCCAGGTCCGCCACCGTCAGCACGGCCGCCTCCGGCGCGTTGCGCCCGCGCCGCAGCAAGGTGCGCACGCGCGCCAGCAGCTCGGCGAAGGCGAAGGGCTTGACCAGGTAGTCGTCGGCGCCCAGTTCCAGCCCGCGCACGCGGTCGTCCACCTGGTCGCGCGCGGTCAGGAACAGCACCGGCATGTCGCGCCCGTCGCGACGCAGCCGGCGCAACACCTCCCAGCCATCGAGGCCGGGCAGCATGACGTCGAGGATCACCAGGTCGTAGCTGCCGGTGCTGGCCAGATGCAGGCCGTCGACGCCATCGCGCGCCAGGTCCGCCAGCAGCCCGGCCTCGGTGAGGCCCTGCCGCAGGTAATCGCCGGTTTTCGGCTCATCCTCGACGATCAGGATTTTCATGCGATCCAGGCCTCCGACAGGGCCTCCGCCTGCTTCAGCACCAGCTCTACAGCCCGCGCCTCCAGGTCGGGCGGGTATTTGTGCCGCTTCAGGATGAGCTTGATTTGGGCACGCATCTTGGCGCGCACAGTCTCACGCACCGACCAATCCACGGATAGGTTCTTGCGTAGGTAGTCGGTGAGCTGGCGGGCGATTTCCTTGAGCGCCGCATCGCCTAGCCGCCTGACGGAGGCCTCGTTGGTTTCCAGGGCATCGTAGAAGGCCAGTTCCTCGGGGGTGAGCCCCAGGCTCTCTCCGCGCCTAGCCGCCTCGTTGAACGACTTGGCCATGGCGATGAGTTCCTCGATGACCTGGGCGGTCTCGATGGCCCGGTTGCGGTAGCGGGTCAGGGAGGCTTGCAGCAGCTCGGAGAACTTGGCGCTCTGCACCACGTTGGTGGCGAAGCGGCTCTTGATATCGTCCTTGAGCAGACGCTCCAGAAGCTCCACCGCCAGATTGCGGTGTTCCATGTGCTTCACGTCGTCCAGGAACTCGTCGGTGAGGATGCCGATGTTGGGCTTGTTGAGGCCGGCCGTGGCGAAGATGTCGATGACCTCATCGGACACCAGCGCCCCGGAGATGATTTGCCGCAGGGCGTGTTCCTTGGCCTCGTCGGAAAGCTTCTTGTCTTGGATGCCGTGCTTGGTCAGGGCCGACTTGATGGCCTGGAAGAAGGCCAGCTCGTCCCGGTATTCCAGGGCCGCATCCAGGGTGCAGCACAGGGCGAAGGCCTTGCTGGCGGCCAGAACCTGGTCGGCGAAGCGTTTCTTGCCGTCGTCCTGGCCGAGGATGTGGTTGCAGGCGCCGGCCAGCAGCACCAGGGCCTTGGTGCGGAACGGGGCATAGTCGAAGGCGTGCAGCAGGGCGCGCAGGATGCCGACCTTCTCTTCCAGGATTTCCAGGGCCTCTTCCGCCCGAATGGTGGGCCGGCCCTTGCCCTTGGAGTTGGTGTATTCCAGCAGGGCATGCTTCAGCTCGGTGGCGATGCCGATGTAGTCCACCACCAGGCCACCCGGCTTGTCCTTGAACACCCGGTTCACGCGGGCGATGGCCTGCATGAGATTGTGGCCCCGCATGGGCTTGTCCACATACATGGTGTGGGCGCATGGGGCGTCGAAGCCGGTGAGCCACATGTCGCGCACGATGACCAGCTTGAGCGGGTCGGCGGGGTCCTTGAAGCGCTTCTCCAGGCGCTTCTTGGTGTCGCCGCTGTGGATGTGGGGCTTGAGCAGGGCCTTGTCCGAGGCGGAGCCGGTCATCACCACCTTGATGGCGCCCTTTTCCGGGTCTTCGTCGTGCCACTCCGGACGCAGGGCGACGATGGCGTTGTAGAGGTGGACGCAAATCTCCCGGCTCATGGCCACCACCATGGCCTTGCCGTCCATGGCGGCCAGGCGGTTCTCGAAGTGGGTCACCAAGTCCTTGGCCACCCTCTCGATGCGCGGCGGTGCGCCGACGACCTTTTCCAGGGCCGCCCAGCGGCGCAGGGTCAGGGCCTTGGCGGATTCCTCCTCGTCCTCGGTGAGCTCGTCCACTTCCTCGTCGATGTGGGGCGTTTCTTCGTCCTTGAGTTCCAGCTTGGCAAGGCGGCTCTCGTAGTAGATGGGCACGGTGGCCCCATCCTTCACCGCCTGCTCGATGTCGTAGATGTGGACGTATTCGCCGAACACGGCACGGGTGTCCTTGTCCTCGCTGGAAATCGGCGTGCCGGTGAAGGCCACGAAGGTGGCGTTGGGCAGGGCCTCGCGCAGGTAGTGGGCGTAGCCGGAGCGCACCCCCGTCGTGAGCACCGTGCTCATCATGCCGGCCGCATCCTCCAGGCCGGGCAGGCGGGCGCCGAAGCCATATTGGGAGCGGTGGGCCTCGTCGCAAATGACGACGATGTTCTCCCGGTCTGAGAGTAGCGGGTAGCCGTCCTCATCCTCGAAGAGGGCGAACTTCTGGATGGTGGTGAAGACGATGCCGCCCGAGGGGCGGTTGGCCAGCTTGGCGCGCAGGTCGGGCCGAGTCTCGGCACGGGCAGGGGTTTCCCGCAGCAGTTCGGCCGCCCCGGCGAAGGTCTCGAACAACTGGCCGTCCAGGTCGTTGCGGTCGGTGACCTGCATCAGGCCGGCGGCGTTGCCGTGGATGACCTGGCGGGCGGCGTCTTCAAGAATCGAGGCAGGGATGTGGGGGTTGAGCCGCACCAGGGCCGTCATGAGCCGGTCGGCCAGCACCACGTGTTTGTAGCTCTCCCGCTCCTGCTCGGGGCCGTCCGGGGCGATGTCCGGCCCGAAAACACGCTCGTAACCCAGCTCCTCGAACCAAGCGAGGGCAGCTTGCTCGGCCATGTTTTCATCGATGAGGCTCAAGCTAGAGCCACCCATTGGCTGCTCGTGACCCTCACGCCAGCGCTTCCACAAGCGCCTGATGGAATGCCAGGAAGCTCCCGGAACGGCTGTGCGCTGGCTCGATATGAGCACCTATGGCGCGCGCCGCCTCGATCTTCGCCAAGCCTCCTTTGAAGTATCCATGTCGCTGCATGACCCGCTCGAAGGCTTCCCAGGTGCCTCCCGCGATGGCGTCAGGGTCACGTAACCCCTGGCGTTGGGAGACATTCGGCGCCACACGGGGGTAGGTCGCCCGAACCGCCTCCCAGTCACCGAAATACCAGGCTTCCAGTTCCTCGATGGCGATGCGGTTGACGAGCTGCCATGGCTCTCTGCCCGAGCGGCTGCGTGACCGTAGCCCCGCGCGATGCGCCACGTTTTCAAGGCGTTGTTTGAGTTCGCGGCAATCGTCGTCGTCCCGGTCCACGACCACCACCACGCGCCAGTCCGCCGGCAACCATGCAGCATACCCCCGCAAGCGCGCTTCCAGTTTGCCCAGCAGATCTGTCTTGCCCTGGAATGCATGCACCTCGAAGGCCCGGTCGGCTGGCAGTAGGCGCGGCAACAGCGCACGCAGGAAGGCCTCCATGGACGGCTCCTCGACCAACAGCACCAAGTGATTGGCCCGCATGTTCAGCGCCCCCCCACGATTTGCGGGCGGGTCGGCGCACCCTGATTGACCAGAGGGTCGCCAACGCCGAGTTGACCCTCCATCCACAAGTGCCCGAGCAGCGCCCCCTGGGCGACGAACTCGTTCACCCCGGCTAGGTCGCAGGCGCGCTGCGTCCGGGTGTAGCCCTGATCGTCACGCCACAACACGCGCACTTCTTCGGGCCGCAAGGAATTGATGAAGAATGGCGAATGCGTCGTCACCAGCAATTGGGTGGAGGCAATCGCGGCACGGCACTCCTCAGCAAGCTCTGGCAACAGACGCGGATGCAGGAAGTTTTCCGGTTCCTCGATGCCGATGAATGGGGGGGGCGCCGGGTCATACAGCAGCACCAGATAGGCCAGCATTTTCAGGGTGCCATCGGAGGCAAAGCGCGCCAGCACCGGATGGCTGAATGGCGCATCCTTGATTTGCAGCAGCAGTCTCCCATCCGGCATGGTCTCGGCCAGCACCCGCTCGATGCGCGGCACCCGCCCGCGCAGTACCTCGAAGATGCGCTCCAGCCGGTCGCCATGCTGTTCGGCCAGGTACTGGATGACGTTGGCCAAGTTGTCGCCCGTCTTTGTCAGGCGATCCCGCGGGCCGGCCTCCGGCTGCCCTCGCGCGCTGTCGGAAGATAGATAGGAGACATACCAGCCGGTGATGAAGTCGCGCAGGGCAGCAACCCTTGGGTGTTCGGCGAATTGTCCGAGGGCGTTCACCGCCAGCAGGTCCGGGGACTTGAGGGGCGTTTCAATGCGCTTGTCCTGCTCGTCTGGCCGCTCGCCGCTGGCCGCCCGGCCCGACCCTTCACGGTAATCGAGGAAGCGGAATGGCTTGCCATGTTCCCCGCGCCGCCATTGCAACCATTCCTCCATGACCACCGGCACATTGCCGCGCTCGTCCACCGCAAGATGGTAGGTGATCAACGGGTAGCCCGCCTCGCGGTACTTCAACTCGATGACCACCGGCCCGTCACTGCCACGCGTCTTCAATTCCTTAGCCCGGCCGCGTTTATCCCAGGCGCGACGCAGACCCAATTCAAAACACTCGGCAAGGAAAGCGAAGACATCAAACACTGTGGATTTCCCGCTGCCATTGGGGCCGAGCAACACGGTGAGCGGCGTCAAGTCCTTGAACTCTACGTCCTGCAGGGCGCGGAAATTACGTACCTTCAGGTACTCGATGCGCGCGGGCGCGCGGGAATCTCGTGTGGCGGATTTCATGCCTGGGTGTCCTCCAGTGGTTCCAAGGCTTCCGGGATGCGTAGCTTGCCGGAAATGAGGCGGGGAAGAAGGGTATCGCGGAGACTTGATAAGGTCTTTGCTTCTTCATCATTGGCCGAGATTTTTGTGCGGAGTGGCTCAACGATGGCGGCGAAAGCCCCCGCCACCTGTTCATCTGGAACTGCTACGGGGTATTGGGCAAGACGTGAGACCTCGACACGCTGGCGCCCGCTGGTTCCCACCATGTGCGAACAACTCCCCCATGTTGACCATTGGGAAGCCGCTACCACGAACCTTTTTGGGGCGAGTCAGGCCGTTTTTCTGTGGGACCTCAAACAGCTCACCAAATGGTTTGGTGTTAAACGGCATACCCCAACCTCCCCAGCCGCTCCCGAATCCCCTTATCCAGTTCCTGCCCCTTCTCCATCTGCTCGGCGAGAACGGCAGTGAGCCGCTCCATCTTGTCGGCGAAGGCCTCGTCGTCATCCTCGGCCGCCTCGGCGCCCACATAGCGGCCCGGCGTGAGTACGAAGCCATGCTCGGCGATTTCGGCCAACTTCACAGCGCGGCAGAAGCCGGGCACGTCTGCATAGGTCTCGGTGGTCTCGCCGTCCTGGCGCCAGGCATGCACGGCGTTGGCAATCTTGGTGATGTCCTCGTCCTCGAAGACACGCAGTACGCGGGTCTGCATCGTGCCCAGCTTGCGGGCGTCGATGAACAAGAACTCGCCGCGCCGGTCTCTTGCCCTCACCCCCAGCCCCTCTCCCGCTTGCGGGCGAGGGGAGCCTGATTTGTCCTTGGCCAGGAACCAGAGGCAGGCGGGTATCTGGGTGTTGAAGAAGAGTTGCGGCGGCAGGGCCACCATGACTTCCACCACGTCGGCTTCCACCATGGTCTTGCGGATGGCGCCTTCGTTGTTCTGGTTGGAAGACATGGAACCGTTGGCCAGCACCACGCCGGCCTGGCCGCCAGGCTTCAGGTGCCAGAGGATGTGTTGCAGCCAAGCATAGTTGGCGTTGCCGGCGGGCGGGGTACCGTGCACCCAGCGCGGGTCGGCGGCCAGCTTGTCACCGCCCCAGTCGGAGATGTTGAAGGGCGGATTGGCGAGGACGTAGTCGGCCTTCAGGTCCGGGTGCTGGTTGCGGTGGAAGGTGTCGGCGGGTTCCTTGCCCAGGTTGAAGTCCATGCCCCGGATGGCCAGGTTCATGGCCACCAGCCGCCAGGTGGTGGGGTTGGCCTCCTGGCCGAAGATGGAGAGGTCGCCGAACTTGCCGCCGTGGCTTTCCACGAACTTTTCCGACTGGACGAACATGCCGCCGGAACCGCAGCAGGGATCGTAGACCTTGCCCTTGTGGGGCGAGAGCACTTCCACCAGCACCTTTACCACCGAGGCGGGCGTGTAGAACTGGCCGCCCTTCTTGCCCTCGGCGCTGGCGAACTGGCCGAGGAAGTATTCGTAGACCTCGCCAAGGGTGTCTTTCGCTTTGTCTTTCAGGCCGAAGCCAATGCTGGAAATCAGGTCGATGAGCTCGCCCAGGCGGCCGGGTTCCAGTTGGGTGCGGGCGAAGCGCTTGTCCAGGATGCCTTTCAGGCGGGCGTTGTCCTGCTCGATGGCGATGAGGGCGTCGTCGATTCGCTTGCCGATGTCCGGTTGCTTGGCCTGGTTGCGGATGGCCTCCCAGCGGGCCGATTCCGGCACCCAGAAGACATTGGCCATGGTGTAGAAGTCGCGGTCTTCCAGCATGGCGGGTATCTGGGCGCGCATTTCCGTTTCATCGCCGATGTAGAGCTCATGCTTGGGGTCGGTGAACGCGGCCTTGAGGTCCAAGCGGCGCTCGTCGAAGGCGTCGGTGATGTATTTCAGGAAAATGAGGCCCAGGACGACGTGCTTGTATTCCGCCGCGTCCATGTTCGAGCGCAGCTTGTCGGCGGCTGCCCAGAGAGTTTTCTGGAGTTCGGAATCGGTCATGGTCTCCCCATTCGTGATGCCGCCATTGTGCCCGTGCGGTGGCCGGCTTCACCAGCCGGCCGCATTACGAATTTGTAATGTGGCCGTCAGCTTGCGGTAGGAAGGCGCCGCGCAGGATAGCGCCGACCCCATGCCCGGTGCTTGGCAATGACCCGCATCCCCATCCTCCTGTTCGCGACCCTGGTCGCCCACGCCGCCCACGCCGGCCCTTTGGCCGCGGCGCTGGAGCGGGCCTGGGCGCGGCATCCGCAGGCCGGCGCGGAGGCCGCCCGCGAGGAAGCGGCGCGCGCCGAGCGGGAACTGGCGGCAGCCCTCACCCCGGCCCCCGCCGCCGTGTCCCTGGCGACGCTGGACGACAACCTGGCCGGCAACAGACGGGGCAAGCGCGAGTGGGAGGTGGAATTGGCCCTGCCGCTCTGGCTGCCCGGCCAGAAAGCCGCGCGCGGCGCCGAGGCCGAGGCCGCCCTGGCCGAGGTCGCCGCCCGCCGCCAGGCCCTGCGTCTGCGCCTGGCCGGCGAACTGCGCCAGGCCTGGTGGGCGCTCGCCGAGGCCCGCGCCGGCATGGAACAGGCGCGGCTTCGCGCCGATGGCCTGCGCGCGCTGGCGGAGGACGTTTCCCGCCGCCACCGGGCCGGCGAGCTGGCGCGCGTGGATGCCAATCTGGCGCGCGGCGAACTGACGCGGGCGGAGGCGGAAGCGCTCGCCGCCGAAGTCGCCCTGGCACGCGCCGAACAGGCCTGGCGGGCGCTCACCGGTTCGCCCGCGCCACAGCTCATGGCGGCGGAAGAGGCATCCGGCGCGGCGCGGCCGCTCGATGCCGGCGCCGGGCAACATGCCGAACTCCTGGCGCGGGCGGCCGTCGCGCGCCTGGCCGGCGCCCGCCTCCAGGTGGCGCGGGAAAGCCGGCGCGACGCCCCGGAACTCGCCTTCAGGTTGATCCGTGATCGCGACGACGACCGTTCTTCTTACGAAAACACCGCGGGCCTCAAGCTGACCATCCCGTTCAGCGGCGACGCCCGCGTGCGCCGCGGGGATGCCGCCGCGCGCGCCGAACTGGCCGAGGCCGACGCCGAGCTGGCGCGCGCCCGCGCCGCCGTGGAACTGGACATCGAGCGGGCGCGCCGCGAACTGGAGCTGGCGGAACGCCAGCTCGCGCTGGCCGCGCAACGCGCGCCGCTGCTCGCGGAAAACCTGAGACTGGCGGAAAAAGCCTTCGCCCTCGGTGAAACCGACCTGGCCGCCCTGCTGCGCGTGCGCGGCATGGCCCTGGCCGACGCGGCCGAGGCCGCGCGCCTGCGCGTGGCGCGCGATGCCGCCGTCTCCGGCCTGCTGCAAGCCCTGGGAGTGACCCCATGAAAACCGCCGTCCCGCTCGTCCTGTTCGGTCTGGCCCTGCCGCCCGCCTGGGGGCACGAGGGCCATGACCACGGCCCGCCGCCGCCGCCGGTGGTGATCGATGCCACGCCGCGCGCCAGCGCCGAAAGCGAGCTGTTCGAGCTGGTCGCGGTGCTGGAGGCGGGGCCGCGCCTGCTGCTCTACCTGGACCGACACGCCAGCAACGAACCGGTCAGCGGCGCCCGACTGGAAGTGGAAAGCGGCGCCTTCAAGGCGCTGGCCGCGGACCTGGGCGGCGGCGTCTACGCCGTGCCGGGCGAGGCCTTCGTCCGCCCCGGCACGCATTCCCTCACCCTCACCGTGCAGTCCGGCGAGGAGACCGATCTGCTCGCCGCCAGCCTGGCGGTGCCCGAGCCGGCAAAAGCCACGCTGGCGGCCGAGCGGGACTGGAAAACATGGGCCGCGGGCGGCGCGGCGCTGGTCGTCGGCGGCGGGCTGGGCTGGCTTGCCCTGCGTCGGCGCGGCAAGAGCGCGCGGCAGGCTGTGCCCGGCGCCGGCGCAGCGGCGCCCGCGCTTTCGGGAGAAGGACGATGAGCCCCGTTGCACCGATTGCGCGCCGCCTGCTCGGACTCTGCGCCAGCGGCCTGCTGCTGCTGCAGCCGGGTCCGCTTTTCGCCCACGGCGGCGAGGATCACGACCACGCTCCCGAACCGGCGGCCAAGCCGGCACTGCAAGGCGGGGCGCCGAAGCGCCTGGCCGACGGCAACGTCTTCGTGCCGAAGCCGGCGCAGCACCGTCTCGGCCTGCGCACCCTGCCGGCCAGCTTCGCCGATCTGGCGGAGAGCCGCGAATTCAACGGCCGCGTGATCCCCGATCCGGCCGCCTCCGGCCGCGTGCAGGCCGGCCAGGCGGGTCGCGTGCAGGTCGCCGGCGCCGGCCTGCCCAGCCTGGGACAGCGCGTCGCCAAGGGCCAGTTGCTGGCCCGCCTGCGCCCCGTCGCCGCCAGCCTGGAACGCGGCGGCCAGCAGGCCCTGCTGGCGGAGCTGGAGGCGCAGACCGCCCTGGCCGAGCGCCAGCTGGCGCGCTATGCCGAACTGGAGGGCGCCATTCCCGCCAAGGAGGTGGAAGCCACGCGCATCGAACTGGACGCCCTGCGCCAGCGCCGCGCCGCCATCGGCGCCGGCCTCGACGCCAGCGAGGCGCTGCTCGCGCCGGTGGCCGGCGTCATCAGCGCCGCCCACGTGGTGCCGGGCCAGGTGGTGGAGGCGCGCGAAACCCTGTTCGAGATCGTCGATCCCGAGCGCCTGGCGGTGGAGGCCCTGGCTTACGATCCGGCGCACGCGCTGGGCCTGCGCGATGCGCGCCTGGTCCACGCCGGCGGCGCCCTGCCGCTGCAATTCATCGGCGCCGGCCGGCAGATGCGCGAGCAGGCCCTGCCCCTGCTGTTCCGCGTGCGCTCGGGCGCGGCCGCCCTGGCCGCCGGCATGCCGGTCAGGGTGGTGGCCGCCACCGCCAGCCGCCTGCGCGGCGCCGCCGTGCCCGCCGCCGCCGTGCAGCGCGGCGCCGGCGGTGAAGCCACGCTATGGGTCAAGCTGGGGCCGGAACACTTCGCGCAGCGCCAGGTGGCAGTGCGCCCCCTGGACGGCGAGCGCGTGGCGGTGACCGCCGGTTTGCAAGAGGGCGAGCGCGTGGTGATCGTCGGCGCCAGCCTGCTCGGCCAGGTGCGCTGAACCTTCATGTTCGACGCCATCCTGCACGCCAGCCTGCGCCAGCGCGTCCTCGTGCTGGGCGCCGCCCTGCTGCTCATGATCTATGGCGCCATCGGCATGCGGCAGATGCCGGTGGACGTCTTCCCCGATCTGAACAAGCCGACCGTGACGCTGATGACCGAGGCCGGCGGCATGGCGCCGGAGGAGGTGGAGCAACTGGTCACCTTTCCCATCGAGTCGGCGATGAACGGCATGCCCGGCGTCACCCGCGTGCGCTCGGTGTCCGGGGTGGGGCTGTCCATCGTCTACGTGGAATTCGAGTGGGGCAGCGACATCTACCTGAACCGCCAGCAGATCGCCGAGCGCCTCAACCTGGTGCGCGAGCAGTTGCCGCCGGGCATCCTGCCGCAGATGGGGCCGATCGCCTCGATCATGGGCGAGATCCTGCTCATCGCCCTGCCGCTCAAGGCCGACGCCGCCGCGGCCGGCGCCGATCCCATGCGCGTGCGGGAGTACGCCGACTGGGTCATGCGCCCGCGCCTGCTCACCATTCCCGGCGTCGCCCAGGTCACCCCCATCGGCGGCGAGGTGCGCCAGTACCGCGTCGAGTTGCGCCCGGCGCAGATGCGCGCGCTGGGTGTTTCGCGGGAGAAGCTGGAGACGGCGCTGAGCGATTTCGGCGCCAACACCAGCGGCGGCTTCCTCGAGTCGGGCGGACGCGAATACCTGATCCGCCAGATCGGCCGCAGCAGCCGGGTGGCGGATCTGGAAAACCTGGTGGTGGAAGTGCGCGGCACGGGCAACGACGCGCGCCCCATCCTGCTCGGGCAGGTCGCCGACGTGCGCATGGCGCCCGCCGTGAAGCGCGGCGACGCCGGCTACGCGGGCCGGCCGGCGGTGATCCTGTCGGTGCAGAAGCAGCCCGGCGCCGACAGCGTGGCCCTCACCGCCAAGGTCGAGGCGGCGCTGGCCGAATTGTCCGCCACCCTGCCGGCGGGCATGGAGAAGCCGCGCTTCCTGTTCCGCCAGGCCACCTTCATCGAGCACGCCGTCGGCAACGTCGAGCACGCCCTGCTGCATGGCGCCATCCTGGTGGCGGTGGTGCTCTTCCTGTTCCTGCTCAACCTGCGCACCACCTTCATCTCGCTGATGGCGATCCCGCTGTCGCTGCTGGTCACCGTCCTGGTGTTCCGCCATTTCGGCCTGTCCATCAACACCATGACCCTGGGCGGGCTGGCCATCGCCATCGGCGAACTGGTCGACGACGCCGTGGTGGGGGTGGAGAACGTGCTGCGCCGGCTCAAGCAGAACCGCGCCGCCGCCTCGCCCCGCGAGGCGCTGGAGGTCATCGCCGCCGCCACCCTGGAGGTGCGTTCGGGCATCGTCTACGCCACCTTCATCATCATCCTGGTGTTCGTGCCCCTGTTCGCCCTGCCGGGCATCGAGGGGCGGCTGTTCACGCCGCTGGGGGTGGCCTACATCGTCTCCATCCTGGCCAGCATGGTGGTGTCGCTCACCGTCACGCCGGTGCTCGCCTATTACCTGCTGCCCCGCATGAAACGCCTGGAGCGCGGCGACAGCCCCCTGGTGGCCCGCCTCAAGGCCTGGGACAGCCGCCTGCTGCACTGGTCGTTCCGCCACGACCGCGCCCTGCTCGCCACCGCCCTGGTGGTGGTGCTGGGCGTTGCCGCCAGCGTGCCCTTCTTCCCGCGTTCGTTCCTGCCGCCCTTCAACGAGGGCACGCTGACCATCAACGTGCTGCTCAATCCGGGTACCGCCCTGTCCGAATCGAACCGCGTCGGCGCCCTCGCCGAGCGCCTCATCGGCGAGGTGCCGGAAGTCACCCAGGTCGGCCGGCGCACCGGCCGCGCCGAACTCGACGAGCACGCCGAGGGCGTGCACTACGCGGAGATCGACGTCGATCTGCGCGAGTCCGAGCGCGGCCGCGATGCGGTGATCCAGGACATCCGCGCCCGCCTTGCCAGCCTGCCGGCGGCGGTGAGCATCGGCCAGCCCATCTCGCACCGCCTGGACCACCTGCTCTCCGGGGTGCGCGCGCAGATCGCCCTGAAAATCTACGGCGACGACCTCGCCACCCTGCGCGCCCAGGCCGAGGAGCTGCGCGGCAAGCTGGCGGGCATCGCCGGCATCACCGACCTGCAGGTGGAGAAGCAGGTGCTGATTCCGCAGGTGAAGATCCACCTCGATTACGAAGCGGCGGCGCGCCACGGCGTGGCGCCCGGCGCCCTGCTGCGCGACCTCGAACGGATCATCGAGGGCGAGCGCGTCACCCAGATCATCGAGGGCGGCGAGGGGGGCGCCGGCGGCAGCCGCCGCTTCGACCTGGTGCTGCGCCTGCCCGACGGCGAACGCGACGCCCGCGCCCTGGCCGGGTTGCTGGTGGAGACGCCGCTCGGCCACGTGCCGCTGGAACGCCTGGCGCGCGTCGAGGAAAGCGACGGCCCCAACCAGATCGGCCGCGAGAACGCGCGCCGCCGCATCGTGCTGTCGGCCAACACCGAGGGCCGCGACATGGCCGCGGTGATCGCCGACGTGCGCGCCCAGCTCGCCGCGACGCCGCTGCCGGAAGGCTATTTCACCGCGCTGGAGGGACAGTTCCAGGCGCAGGAGCAGGCCGCCCGGCTGATCGCCGTGCTGGCCACGGTATCCCTGATCATGATCTTCCTGGTGTTGTACAGCCGCTATCGCTCGACGGCGCTCACCCTGATCATCATGGGCAACATCCCCATGGCCCTGGTCGGCAGCGTCATCGCCCTGTGGATTTCCGGCCAGTCCCTGTCGGTGGCCTCCATGGTGGGCTTCGTCACCCTCACCGGCATCGCCGCGCGCAACGGCATCCTCAAGGTCAGCCACTACATCAACCTGTGCGCCTTCGAGGGCGAGCGCTTCGGCGACGCCATGATCGTGCGCGGCTCGCTGGAGCGCCTGACGCCGGTGCTGATGACCGCCCTGGTCTCGGCCATCGCCCTGGTTCCGCTGATGCTGTCCGCCGACGCCCCCGGCAAGGAAGTGCTGTATCCGGTGGCGGTGGTGATCTTCGGCGGCCTGATCAGCTCCACCCTGCTCGACACCCTGCTCACCCCCGTCATGTTCCGGCGCTTCGGCGCCCAACCCCTCGCCCGCCTGCTCGCCGCGCGCGCCGGCGGCGAGACCTACTGACCCACGTTGACACGGAGAACCGCCATGCGACCCATGCTTCCCGCCCTCCTCCTCGCCGCCTTCCTCGCCCAGCCCGCCCTCGCCCACGACGACCACGGCAAGCCGCGCTGGGGCGGCGTGGTGGCCGACGCCGGCGAATTCCAGGCCGAGCTGGTGATCAAGGCCGGCCAGGCCAAGATCTACCTTTCGCACCACGCCGACATGCTGCCCAGCCAGGGCGCCAGCGGCAAACTGACCCTGCTGGCCGGCGGCAAGAAGGAGGAACTGGTGCTGAAACCGGTCTCGGACAGCGCCCTCGGCGCCGCCACCACGTTGAAATCCGGCAAGGGCGTGAAGGCGGTGGCGGTGATCCAGTTGCCCGGACAGCCGGTGGCGACCCTGCGCTACACCCTCAAGTGAAGGCCGGCGCTGCGCCGGCAAGTGGGTGACTCCGGAGTTTGCCGAGGCCGACAGCGGCGGCCACGCGGCTGGCTGGCCTGCCCGACAGGGATCGAACCTGGGGAGGCGGGATTCCAGGGGAATCAGGGGGCGTTCTGCAAGGCGCGCCAAGCTTCCGAATTCCCATACTTGCCCTTTTGTGCCCCAGGCATGCCCCAGGATTTTCGAAGTGGGGAACTCAAAGTAACGATCATCCAGCTTTGCCGAATATGACAAGGGTTACCAGGCAGGCAGGCAGGCGGTAACATCCAGCCATCAACTTGGGGGACCGCCACATGCAAACCGACACCCTGGAAATCCGCCCGGACATCCGCGCCGGGCTTCACGCCCTGGCCGAAGAAACCCACCGCCCCGAGGCCGAAATGGTGAACGAGGCTCTGGCCGCCTTCCTGGCCCACGAGCGCTGGGCTCTGGCCAGAATGCGAGAAGGGCTGGCCCAGGCTGAACGGGGCGAGTTCGTCCCGGATGAGGAAATGGAAGCCTTCTTCTCCCGCTTTGACGCCTGACCCATGCGGGTGCGTTACACCCCAGCCGCGCGGAAACACCTGGGCGAGATCGGCGACTACATCGCCCAGGACAACCGCGAGGCGGCAACACGGGTCATCCGCGCCATCCGTGAAGCCGTGGACCTGCTGAGCGACAATCCAAACATGGGCAGGCGTGGCCACCTTGAGGGTACCCGCGAGCTTGTCATTCCGCGCCTGCCCTACTACGCCGCCTATCGGGTGACCGAAACCGCCGTGGAAATTTTCGCCGTGATTCACACCGCGAGATCATGGCCGGAGCGTGAGGCATGAAGCGAGCCAAGCGGATGCAGGCTTTCGGAGAACAATGCTATGACCGCCAAGTCTTGAAGGGCTTGAGAGACCTGGATAGGGGCCGAGTCTGAAGCGCCATACCTTCCTTGCCGGTGGGCGCGTGTTCCAGAACCCGGCAACCAGCCTCCCCTGGACCGATACCGCCGACTTGGTGCAAAAGTGGTGGCGGCCGGCTCTTAAGGCCCCGGGCATCAGGGACCGGGACGCACGACAGACCCGCCACACCTTTGCAACAACCTGTCTGATGGCAGGGCTGAACCCCGCCTGGGTGGCGCGGCAGATGGGTCACACGTCAACGAAGATGTTCTTCGAGGCATACGGCCGGTGGATTGACGGGGGGGACGGGGGCCGTCAGAAGGCAATGTTGGAAGGGGTGCTTGCGGCTGTTTTTGCCCCAGGCATACCCCAGAAACAGCCAAAGCTGGCCTAACATATTGTTTTATTTGGCCTGCCCGACAGGGATCGAACCTGTAACCCCCAGCTTAGAAGGCTGGTGCTCTATCCAATTGAGCTACGGGCAGATGGAGGGCCCGGGCGTGGGTGATCCGCGTCGGGGATGAATCATGGTCGGGGTGAGAGGATTCGAACCTCCGACATCTTGCTCCCAAAGCAAGCGCGCTACCGGGCTGCGCTACACCCCGACGGGGGCGGG
>JBBIIR010000005.1:0-16420 GCA_037446455.1 Hydrogenophilales bacterium
AACCCTGCGTGGCAGGGTGGTCGAGACGGTCACGCCGAAGAACAAGAGAGTGAAGCGTTGGTTCTACATCGATATCCGTAAGGCGCTGGATGCCAGTGTAGACCGCGAGGAGGCCATAGTCGGAGTGCCCGATGACCGTGTGATCCGCGCCGATTTCGGCCGCGAGGTGGTGCTGGACCTATCGATGCCCGATGGCGAATACGCGGCACTTATGTACCCCGTGACTCGGGTGTTTGACTGGGATCGCTGGCAGGACGGGTTCAACGATTATTGGCGCGGCGACGAGCACGAGGCAGTGCGCGAGACCTTCCGCAGCTTCAAGCGTCAGGTGTTGGAGAACTTCAAGTATTACCGCGTGCCCGTGATCTCCCTGGACCGCTCCACCTCCAAAGAGGCGGTGTGCGTAGTGTTCGGGAAGGTGAACACCGGCGGCAAGCCACTGGATGCCTTCGAGTTGGTGACGGCGATGTACGCGGCGGACGGCCACGAGCTGCGCAAGGACTGGTACGGTGACGATGAGCACAAGGGCCGGCACCGGCGCTTCGTGGACACGCTACGCCCGGCCGACTCCGAGGCGGGGATCATCGCCAACGTGAGCAACACCGATTTTCTCCAGGCGATCTCGCTGTTCTACACACGGGAGCGCCGCCGGGAGGCTGAGCGCGCCGGTAAGGCTGGCAAGGAATTGCCGGCTGTGATTGGCAATCGCCAGGCCCTGTTGAACCTGCCGCTGGCGGCTTACAAGCAATATGAGAAACAGGTAGAGCATGGTTTCGTGCAGGCTGCGAAGTTTCTGCATATGCAGCACATCTACCGCATTTTCGACTTGCCTTATCAGTCGCAGATTGTGCCGCTCGCGGCCATCATCGCAGACATCGGCGAAGCCTGGGAGCATGAGGCCAACCGTTCCAAGCTGGTACGCTGGTACTGGAATGGTGTGTTCGGGGAGCTGTACGGTTCGGCGGTGGAGTCGCGCATCGCCCGCGACTTCATGGAAGTACCTCGCTGGCTGCAGGGCGGATCGGAGCCCACCACGGTGAGCGAGACGATCTTTCGCGCCGACCGCCTGAAGACCATGCGCATGCGCATTTCTGCCGCCTACAAAGGCGTGAATGCGCTGCTGATGAAGGAAGGGGCGCAGGATTTTCGCTCCGGGCAGAAGTTTGATCACACAGTGTTCTTCGGAGAGAACGTCGATATCCATCACATCTTTCCGCAGGACTGGTGCAAGAAGCAGGACATCAAGCCAGCTCTTTATGATTCCATCATCAACAAGACGCCGCTGTCGTTCCGCACCAACCGGATCATCGGTGGGGTCGCGCCCTCGGAGTACCTGGCCAAGCTGGAGAAAGGAGACAAACAGACGCCGGCCATCGAACTGGAACGGCTGGATGGCTACTTGCGTTCGCACCTGATTGATCCTGCCATCCTGCGCTGTGACACTTTTGAGGCTTTCATGGCCGACCGGCAAAAGCGTCTACTGGGCTTGATTGAGCAGGCGACTGGCAAGGTCGCCTACACGGGTGAGGTGCAGGAAGAGGGCGTGGACGTGGGTGTCGATGAAGAGAGTGTCGAGGCGGAGATGATCATCGCCTCGTGAGCAACATTTGGGAACAACTCTAAACACCCTTCTGGCCCCCGGCTTTTGTCGGGGAACGGCATTCGGGTCAGATCCCTCTCAACCCAACACTCGCGCTGATACTGACATGACCCAACTCCTGCCCCCACAGCCCGGCGAATTCCTGCTCTACGAAACCGAAGACGGTCGCTCCCGCGTGGAATGCCGCTTCGCCGAAGACACCCTTTGGCTGTCGCAAGCGTTGTTGGCCGAGTTGTTCCAGACTTCGCCGCAGAACATCACCCTGCACCTGAAGGCGCTCTATGCGGAGGGCGAAATCGTCCCGGAGGCAACTTGTAAGAGTTACTTACAAGTTCGATCCGAGGGGGAGCGGAAGGTCCGGCGCAACGTCAGGTTCTACAACCTCGACGTCATCCTGGCGGTCGGCTACCGGGTTCGTTCAGCGCGCGGCACCCAGTTCCGCCGCTGGGCCACGGAGCGGCTGCGGGAGTATCTGGTCAGGGGTTTCACGCTGGATGACGAGCGCCTGAAGAATCCGCCCGTTGCCGGTTCGGCTGCGCCGGATCGGTTCGACGAGTTGCTGGAGCGCATCCGTGATATCCGCGCCAGCGAGCGGCGGATGTATCTGCGGGTGCGCGAGATATTCGCCATGGCCGCCGACTACGCGCCTTCGCCGCCGGAAACCACCCGGTTCTTCCGCTTCATCCAGAACAAGCTGCATTTCGCCGTCACCGGCAAGACCGCCGCCGAATTGATCGCCGAGCGTGCCGACGGCAGCCAGCCCAACATGGGCCTGACGACATGGAAATCCGGCAGCGTGCAGAAAGCGGACGTGGCCATTGCCAAGAACTATCTGCATGAGCCGGAAATCGGTGAACTCAACCGCATCGTGACCATGTGGCTGGACTTCGCGGAGGATCAGGCGCGCCGCCGCAAGGAGGTGTTCCTGAAAGACTGGGCGGAAAAGCTCGATGCCTTCCTTGCGTTCAACGAGCGCGACGTGCTGAATGGCGCGGGCCGGGTATCGAAAAAACAGGCTGATGCCCACGCCGAAGCTCAATACGAAGCATTCGCTGCCCGGCGGCGGGCGCTATTGGAGGCTGAGGGCGCCGAGGTCAATGTGCGGGCGTTGGAGGAGGCGGCCAAGACGCTGGTCAAGCCACGCAAGAAGTGAACGCCGGCGCCGGGCAGTGAAGCTCAACCAGGCTCGTGGTATTTGCCTGGTGGCAAGACGGAGGTTACGGCCTCTCCAGACTGTCCGTCAGGAAGCGCGCCGTCACGATGCGTGTCGCGCCGTGTCGTTCCAACTGGAGAAGGTCGCTCTTGTCCCCGGTGACCAGGTAATCCGCATAGGCCTTTTCCGCCACGGCCAGCAACCAGTCGTCGTCGGGATCGGGTGAACGTTCGACGCTGGGCAGGGGGTCGCACAGGAGAGCCAACCGACGGATGTCGTTGACCATCCGGCCGGCTTCACTTGGCTTGATTCGTTCGCGGAAAAACGGGCGGCGGGACACGCGATTGACCTCGTCCAACTGCCGTTCGCAGGTGGCGAGCTGGAAACGCCCTTCTTTCCAGTAGTCGTAGAGCCGATCCGGCGGCGTGCCCCGTGTCATCAGGGCGGAGATCAGGATGTTGGTGTCGAGGACGACGCGCACGGCCCTGGCGGATCAGGCGTGGACGCGCATGTCGGCGCGTACCTCGCGCACGGCTTCTTCGATGGCGGCTTCAAGCTCCTCCGGCGACAAATCCCGGTTGCGTTCCTTGATGCCTTGGACAGTCTGGTCGAGCACACGCCAGCGCACGGCTTCTTCGACGAAGCGGGAAAGGTCGCCTTTCTTCATGCCTTGCGCACCCAAAAAGCTGCGCAGCGACAGGTCGGTCTCCTTGGTCACCTTGATGGTCCAGCGGACGGCTTCGGACATAAATCCTCCTGCGGATAAGCGTCTATGTGCTTATGTTATCACTGCCTTGCGCGGTCACCGTTGCCCGGATTCTCAAGGCACCGCCCCGGTCGTCGTCGCCCGCAGCGCCTCCAGCGACCTCGCCGCCACGCCCATATCTCGCCAGTTCCCCGGATGGCAGGTGAACAACAGGATTTGATGCCGGGTGGCGGCGTCGAACAACAGGCGCTTCATCTGTGCAAGGCGGGCTTTGTCGCTGTGGACCAAGGCATCGTCGAGGATGACGAGGGTGGGGCGTCCGGCTTCCTTGAGCAGGTCGGCGTAGGCCAGGCGGCTGATGACGCCCATTTGTTCACGGGCGCCGAAGCTCAGTTCTTCGAACAGGCCGGTCTCCGGGCCGTTGCCGCCCTGCCGGGTGAGGGGACCGGGGCTGAGGTTTTCGTCGATCTCCAGGCTGGCGTGGGGGAACAGCAGTTGCAGGTAGCGGTGGAGGTGCTTTTGCAGGGGTGCCTGGAGTTTGCGGGTAAGGACGGCGCGTTTGTCACGCAGCAGGTTGAGCAGGTAGTCCAGGGCCTGGGCACGGCGTTGCAGCTCCCCACCGCGGCGACGGGCCTGTTCCAGGTCCCGCGCCAGTTCCGCGCGGCGTTCCTCCAGCCCCCGGGCACCGGTGGTCTGTAGCTCCACTTCCAGTTTCATCAGAATGTCGCGGCGTTCGGCATGCTGCTTTTCCAGTTGCTCGGCGCTCTTGCGGAAACGCTCGACGTCTTGCCGGAGGAGTTCGGGGCTGGCTTCGGCGACTTGGCGGGCCAGGGTCTCGATGCGCGCGGCCAGGCTGGCCTGATCGGCACGGGCATCCACCAGCGCCTGGTTGGCGGCCGACAGGCGGGTGGCCCGCTCGGGGGCGTCCAGCACGGCCTGGGCGGCGGCCAGTTCGCGCGCCGCGGCTTCGCCGACGGTCTGGGCGTTGCCGGCGGCGAGGCGCGCCTGGTTGAGCTGTTGGTTGATCTGTTCCAGGGACTGCCGGGCGGATTCCTCGGCGGCCTCGGCCTGGGAGACCGCTGGCAGATCCGTTGCGGATTCCGGGGCGGCAGGCAGAAGAGCAAGGGCTTGTTCGGTTTCGCGCACGCGCGCGGCGTGGCCGGCCTGTTCCGCGCGCAGGGCGTCGATGCCTTTGGGGGCGAGCGCTTTGAGGGTGGCGGTGGCGGTCTTGGCTTCGGTCTGGTGCCGGGCGTGGCTTTGCAGGCGGGCCTCGGCGGCTTCCAGGCTGGCGAGGCCGAGCCGTTGCAGCAGGGCGGTGTGAGCATCGGCCAGGGCCTGTTCCTGGCGGCCGAGTTCGGCCAGGTCGGCGCCGCCGGGGGTGATGTCGAGTCGGCCCAGGCCGGGCAGGGAAACGCGGGTGGCTTCGGTCAGCAGGCGGTCGCCGCTGCCGGTGACGGATTCCCGTCCGATCTCGATGCGGCCGCCCTCGGCCAGGGCGAAGCGCAGCCGGGTGGCGATCGCGTCGCGCCGGATGCGCAATTCGCGCATCCCGCCGTGTTGTTCCCTGAGGGTGTTCAGGTCTTTGAGGTCGATCTCCGATTCGGCCAATTGTTGCTGCAGGTTGATGAGGGCGTCCTGTTGGGCCTCGGCCTTGGCGAGGGCATCCGCGCTGCTCTCCAGCTTGCGCCGCAGCTCGTCCTGCTGGCGGACCAGGTCGCGCCGGGTGGCTTCCTGGCGCGCCAGGCGCAGGCTCTCCCGCGCGGCGTTATAACGGTCCGCCGCCTCCCGCGCCTTGGCTTGCCATTGTTGCACCAGGGCATCCTGGGTCTGGCAAGCCTGCTGGGCGTTCTCAAGGGCCGTGCGGCGGGTGTCGACGGCCTTTTCCTCGCTGGAGAACGCGTCGAGCTGGCCGCGCAGCAGTTTGATTTGCGCCTCCAACTGGCCGGCGCGTTGCCGGTCCGATTGCAGCGCCGCCTCGATTGCACGCACCGTATCCAAGCGCTGGGCGGCGGCCTGTTCCTGTTGGCGGAAGGTCGTCCAGGGCTGTTCGGCCTCATCGGCGGCATGGTCGCGACGCAGGGCGGCCAGCCGGTCCACTTTGTCGCGGTAGCTGGCGATTTCGTTGTCCAGTTCCTGGACGGCATTCTCCAGGTTGGCCGCCTGTTCGAGCGCCTGCTGGTAAGGGCCGCGCGGTTTGTGGGTGGCCGCGGTGAGCAGCTCGCTGCGCAGCGCCTCGACCTTGGCCAGGACTTCGTCGCCGCCGCTGCTGGCGACTTCGCCCAGGGACGCGTTCAGGGCGGTGCGCAGATGGTCGGTGGCGTGGCCCACCGGTTCGCGGATGTCCTGGGCGCCGCCCTGCTGGATCCACAGCAAACCGGGGATACCCCAATGTTCGGCCTTGCTGGCCCCCTTGCCGGCGTGCTGAAAGCCGAGCAGCCCGGCGAGATGGTCCTCGGCTTCGACACCGTCCAGGTGCAACGGGCCGGCTTGCAGTTCACAGCGTTTCTTGCCGAGGAAGCGCTTCCTGAGGCGGTAGGTCTGGCCGGCGATGGTGAAATCCAGATCGACGCCGGGCGAGGCGGAGGCATCGCCCCAGGGGCGCAGGTCGTCCACGCTGCCGGAGCGGTGGCGCTCGAAAAAGGCGGCGCGGATGGCCGCCACGATGGTGCTCTTGCCGGCTTCGTTGGCGCCGGTGAACAGGTTCAGGCCAGGGTCCAGTTCGGCGATTTCAAGGGGCTGGCGGAACTGCTTCAATTGCTCGATACGGATACGGGTCAGCTTCACGACGCGGCCCCCTGGCGCTGCTCATGGAGGATGCCGGCCAGGAAGGCCAGGGCATCGCGGGCAGGTTCGGCACTGTTTTGGCCCACCCGCTGGCCGTCTCGCTGCTTGTCTCTCAGCTCGGCGATGACTTCACCCAGGTAGCCGTCGGCGTGGAGGGCGTCGATGTCTTCGTCGGTGGGTTCGAGACGCAAGGCCGAGAAATCGGCTTGCAGGCTGCGGGCCCGGCCTTGTATCTGGACGATGGATTCTTGCAGGCGACGGTATCCGGCCAGGTCGGTTTGGCCGGACAAGGACAGCCTGACCACATCGGCCGGGCCGAGGTTGTTGAGACTCGCCAGTGCCTGGTCGATGTCGCTGGCCACCTGCAGCGTAAAGGCCAAGGACTGCCAGCGGTATTGGCCGGTCGGAATTGGAGTGACCACGGCGGGGGTGACCGCGGCGGGCTTGCCTGGACTGGGCAGCTCTACCAGCAGCGCCTGGCCGGACTCGTTGGCCTTGAAACGGTCGCTTTCCGGCGTGCCGCTGTACCAGGTGCGCGCGTCCACCTGCCTGGCGCCATGCCAGTCGCCCAGGGCCAGGTAGTCCAGCCTCGCCTGTTCGGCCCGGCCGGCGGCAATGGGGTTGGCGGAGTCGATGTCTTCCGCGAGGATGCCCTGGACGCAACCATGGGCCAGTCCGATGCGGACCATGCCGGCGGGCGTATCGGCGCCCGCGAACCATTCGGTGAGATCGGCGTAGGTGTGGCGCTGGGTCAGCGGCGCGGGCAGGATCGCGGCGCCCAGCGCTTCCAGCAGCAGCGGTTCGGGCTTCAGGCAGACATGGACGTTGTCGGGAATGGCCTTGAGCCGGGCGGCCCGGGTCCAGACCGATTCGGCCAGACCGGCGTCGTGGTTACCCGGAAGCAGCGCCCAGGGACCGGCATATCCGCGCAGGGCATGGAACAGGCGATGAATGGTCTTGTCCGCCACCCCTTGGGCGTCGAAGACGTCGCCGGCTACCACGACAAGATCTATCTGCCTTTCCCGCGCAAGAGCGGCCAGTCGCTCTATGGTGTTGAATCGCGCTTCGGCAAGGAGAGCCGCTTCATCGGGCTCGAATTGCCCATAGCATTTGCCGATTTGCCAGTCGGCTGTGTGAAGTAGCCTGATCAATTTTCCTCCCCGGCGATGAGTCTGATCGCGATCGTCGATGTGCTGTGGTCCGTTGGACCTTACCTGCGCATGCCCTGCCAGCAATGACCCCCTTGCCCTGACATGACTTGAACCTTGATTCCTCGGTTGACCGCTCATTGATCTTCGAAAATCCGCATGGTTGCTGACGTTTGCGCCTTCGACGCGGTTCACCAATTGGGTGAGCCCGCTACACGCCCGCTTTCGCGGCTGTGCGGGCGCCTGGCTTTGTCGCGCCTCCTTGCGGGGAGCGATCCCGCGGCGTCGTCGCTTCGCGCCAGACACCCGCACAGCCGCGCCTTCGGACGTGTTCAACCGAGGAATCAAGGTTGATTTCGGGATCAAATTCTCGGCGCGAGGGATGCGGATGGGCTGTATTGCCACTCACCAGTCGGCGACCACCCCAAATTGGCGTGTCCGCCCCATGGCATGGATAGCGGAACTCCATTATGCCCAAGCCCGAACTGATGGACAGGCTTCTCCCTCTCTGCAACGCTCGCCGCATGACATGAAACCCTCCGGGTACCGCGCCGGCGTAAGCCTCTCCTTCCTCCTGGTCAGGCGTCCGCAGAACCCCATGTTCCGGGCGATGGCTTCCACCGGGATCTTGCCGGCTTCCAGCGACTGCTTGGCTTACTCAATGCGCAGGGTGCGCCCATATTCCAGGGGGGCATGGGGCTGAAGCTGGCGCCCCGGCGGGGGAAGGAGATCGGGTGGTCTTGCCGGGGTTTTACCTAGCCCAGCCGCGCTCTTGCCCGCGCCACCGCCGCCCGCACCTGATCCGGCGCGGTGCCGCCGATGTGGTCGCGGGCCTGGATCGAACCTTCCAGGGTCAGCACGGCGTAGATATCGTCCGCCACCAGATCGGAGAAGGCGCGCAACGCGTCCAAGGGCAGATCGGCCAGGTCGCAGCCTTGCTGTTCCGCCGCGCGCACGGCGCGGGCCACGGCTTCATGCGCCTCGCGGAAGGGCAGGCCCTTCTTCACCAGGTAGTCGGCCAGGTCGGTGGCGGTGGCGAAGCCTTCCACGGCGGCCTGGCGCATGCGCTCGGCGCGCACGACGATGCCGGGCGCCATCTCGGCGAAGATGGCGAGCGAATCGGCCAGGGTGTCCGCCGCGTCGAACAGGGGTTCCTTGTCCTCCTGGTTGTCCTTGTTGTAGGCCAGGGGCTGGCCCTTCATCAGGGTGAGCAGGGCGACGAGGTGGCCGTTCATGCGCCCGGTCTTGCCGCGCATCAACTCCGGCACGTCGGGGTTTTTCTTCTGCGGCATGATGGACGAGCCGGTGCAGAAACGGTCGGCCAGGTCGATGAAGCCGAAGCGCGGCGTCATCCAGATCACCAACTCTTCGGACATGCGCGACAGATGGGTCATGATCAAGGCGCCGGCGGCGAGGAATTCGATGGCGAAGTCGCGATCCGACACGGCATCCAGGGAGTTTTCGCAGACGCCGTCGAAACCCAGTTCGCGGGCGACGAACTCCCGGTCGATGGGGTAACTCGTGCCGGCCAGGGCGGCCGCGCCCAGGGGCAGACGGTTGACCCGCTTGCGGCAGTCGGCCAGGCGTTCCGCGTCGCGGGCCAGCATTTCCTGCCAGGCCATGAGGTGGTGGCCGAAGGTCACCGGCTGCGCGGCCTGCAGGTGGGTGAAGCCGGGCATGACGGTGTCGGCATGGGCTTCGGCCTGGTCCAACAGGGCGATGCGGGCGGCGCGGATCAGGTCTTGCAGCCGATCGATGGCGTCGCGCAGCCACAGGCGCACGTCGGTGGCCACCTGGTCGTTGCGCGAGCGGCCGGTGTGCAGGCGCTTGCCGGCGTCGCCCACCTTCTTCGTGAGGGCGCGCTCAAGGTTGAAGTGGATGTCCTCGTCGTCCAGGTTCCAGGTGAAGCGGCCGGCCTCGAAGTCGGCGAGGATTTCCGAGAGGCCGCGGCGGATGTCGGCCAGATCCCGCGCGGACAGCACGCCCACCCGGTGCAGCATGGCGGCGTGGGCCAGGGAGCCCTGGATGTCGAAGGGCGCCAGGCGCCAGTCGAAGGGGATCGAGGCGGTGTAGCGCTTCACCCGTTCGGACACCGGCTCGGAAAAACGGCCGGACCAGGCGGCGGGGGCGGAGGGGGAGTCTTGGCTCATGGGGGGATGGCGGCGGGGCGTGGAGTTTCGGTAAGGTGCGGATTATGACAAAGGAGACCCCCACCGCCCTGCCCGATTTCCGCAACCTGGGCATCCTCCTGCGCATCGTCGTCGCCGCCCAGGCGCTGGCGCTCGGCGCGGCCCTCGCCGAGGCCCCCGCGCCGGCCGCGGCGCTGCATGTCTTCCTGGGCTATGCCGCCCACTTGCAGCCCCCGCTGCTGGCCAGCCTGCTGGTCCTGTTCCTGGCCGCGCCGCGCCTGAGCACCCTGTCCTACCCGGTCACCGCCGTCGCCTGTATCGGCATCGCCATGCTGGTGTCGGCGCTCTGGCAGGCCTTCTTTCTGCGCCAGTATCCGGATCTCGCCGACGGCGGCCTGGTGCGCGCCATCCTGCTGGCCGGCCTGGTCGCCGGCGCCATCCTGATCTGGCTGGACTGGCGCACCCGCCGGCTTTCCCCCGCCCTCGCCGAGGCCCGCTTGCAGGCCCTGCAGGCGCGCATCCGCCCGCACTTCCTGTTCAATACCCTCAACAGCATGCTGTCGCTGGTGCGTTCCGACCCCGGCCGCGCCGAGGCGGCCCTGGAAAACCTGGCCGAGCTGTATCGCGGCCTGCTGGCGGACAACCGCCAGCTCTCCAGCCTGCAACGCGAACTGGAACTGGCGCGCGCCTACCTGGACCTGGAAACCCTGCGCCTGGGCGAACGCCTGCGCGTGGACTGGCGTGTCGACCATGCGCCGGCCGAGGCCCGCCTGCCCGCCCTGGTGCTGCAACCCTTGCTGGAGAACGCGGTCTGCCACGGCATCGAGCCGAGCCCCGAGGGCGGCCGCGTCGGCGTCGACATCTTCGCGCGCGACGGCCGGCTCAACGTCGTCGTCCGCAATCCCTGCGCCGCCGAGGTCGTGGCACGACCGACGCCCAGCCGGCGCGGCAACCGCATGGCCCTGTCCAACATCCGCGAGCGCCTGGCCCTGCATTTCGACGCCGAGGCGCGCCTGTCGGCGCATCGCGTGGGCGAGGAATTCGTCGTGCAGATGGTCATGCCCCTGCTGCCGACGGGAGTCGCGCGCGGCGACGGCAAGGCGCTGCCGTGAGCGCGCCGCTGCGCGTCATCCTGGTCGACGACGAGCCCTTGGCGCGGGCCCGCCTGGCCAGCCTGCTGGACGATCTCGCCGGGGAAATCCCGGCCGAGGTGGTGGCCGAGGCATCCAGCGGCGAAGCCGCCCTCGACAGGGCGGCGACCACGCCGGCCGACGTCGTCCTGCTCGACATCCAGATGCCCGGCATGAACGGCCTCGACACCGCCCGCCGCATCGCCGCCCTGCCGCATGCGCCCGCCATCATTTTCGTCACCGCCTACGACGAACATGCCCTCTCCGCCTTCGAACTGCGGGCGGTGGATTACCTGCTCAAGCCGGTGCGCCTGGCCCGCCTGCGCGAGGCCCTGTCGCGCGTGCGCCCACCCGGTACGGAGGACCCCGCCGCCACGGCCGCGCGCCGCGAGCATTTCCTGGTGCTGGAGCCCGGCCGCCTGTGGCGCGTGCCGGTCGCCGACGTGCTCTACCTGCGCGCCGAGTTGCGCTACGTCACCGCCCGCACGCGCGAGCGCGAGTACCTGCTGGACGAATCCCTGGTGCGACTGGAAGAGGAGTTCGCCGACGATTTCCTGCGCATCCACCGCAACTGCCTGGTGGCGCGCCGGCATCTCACCGGCTTCGTGCGCCAGGCCGACGCGGGCGAGGGGCACTGGCTGGCGGTGCTGCGCGACTGGCCGCAACGCCTGCCGGTATCGCGCCGCCAGGCGCACGTCGCGCGCGATTTCCTGGCGCGAGGTTGAGGATGCGGCGCGCCGCCGCGCACCTTGTCGAGGCCCTCGCTGATGGCCTGATCCAGGTAATAGGTATAGAAATCCTCGGTGAGCAGGCCCACCACCGGCTTGGCCAGGGGCCGGCCCTCGCCGTCCACCACCAACACCGTCGGCACCACGCGCACGCCATGCCGGGCGGCGAGGGCGCGGTGCGGGATGCGGCGTCCCTGGAAGTCCTTCATCTCCAGGTCGCTGTAGGCTTCGACCTGGCGCATCACCACGCGCGCGCGGTAGTACTCGGTCTGGCTCATGGGGATCAGGTAGTCGTTGAGGGCGCGCCGGCAGTAGCGGCAGTCCTCGCCGGAAAATACCAGCACGACGACGCCGCGCAGATCGCGGGCGGCGCGCGCGTCCTTCTGCAGATCGCGGGCCGGCGGCAGGGCGTCGGCGGCCAGGGCCGTGCCGCAGGCCCATGCTACAATCGCCAGCCATCGCGCAACTGCTTGTTTCATCGCTGTTTTCCTCATGTGAGCAGGCATTGTAGTGACCTTCCCCCACGCACAGAAATAGTCCAAACATGCCGCAACGCATCGTCATCGCCACCCGGCAAAGCCAGCTCGCGCTCTGGCAGGCCGAACACGTCAAGGCCCGCTTGACGGCCCTGCATCCCGGCCTGGAAGTGGAACTCCTGGGCATGACCACCCAGGGCGACCAGATCCTCGACTCCCCCCTTTCGCGCATCGGCGGCAAGGGCCTCTTCGTCAAGGAACTGGAAATCGCCATGGCCGAGGGACGCGCCGACCTGGCGGTGCATTCCATCAAGGACGTGCCCATGGACCTGCCGGACGGCTTCGAGCTGGCGGCCATCTCGCAGCGCGAGGATCCGCGCGACGCCTTCGTCTCGAACCATTTCGCCAGCCTGGAGGCGCTGCCGCCCGGCGGCCGCGTCGGCACCTCCAGCCTGCGCCGGCAGGCGCAACTGCGCGCCAGGCTGCCGCACCTCAACGTCGACATGCTGCGCGGCAACGTCAACACCCGCCTGCGCAAGCTCGACGAGGGGCATTACGACGCCATCCTGCTGGCCGCCGCCGGCCTCAAGCGGCTCGGTTTCGAGGCGCGCATCACCGCCATCCTGGCGCCCGAGGAAAGCCTGCCCGCCGTCGGCCAGGGCGCGCTGGGCATCGAGATCCGCGGCGGCCGGCCCGAGCTGGCGGCGCTGCTGGCGCCCCTCAACGATCCCATCACCGCCGCCTGCGTGCGCGCCGAGCGCGCCATGAGCCGCCGCCTGCAAGGGGGCTGCCAGGCGCCCATCGGCGGCTACGCGGTGGCGCGCGACGGCCAACTGCGCCTGCGCGCCTTCGTCGCCGACCTGGAAGGCATCCGCTTCTTCCGCGCCACCGCCGAAGGCCCCCTGGACGCCCCCGAGCAGGTCGGTCTGACCGCCGCCGAGGATCTCATCGCCCAGGGCGCCGACCACCTGCTGGCCGAACTCGTGCACCGCGCGCAATGACGCGGGCGGGGCCCCTCGCCGGCGTGGGGGTACTGGTCACGCGCCCAACCGCCCAGGCCGAGGCCTTGTCCGCGCGCCTGCGCGGCCTCGGCGCCGAGGTTGTGGTCTTTCCCGCCCTCGCCATCCTGCCGACCGTCCGGCCGGATGCGCTGCGCAACACCCTGGCCGGGCTGGGCGCCTACGACCTGGCGATTTTCATCAGTCCGCGCGCGGCCGAATACGGCCTGGCCGCCCTCGCCGAGCTTGCGCGAAATCGGCCCGGGCATGAAGCGGCCGGGCCGCGGGCGCGGACCATCGCCTGGCCGCCGCGGACGCGCATCGCCGCCGTCGGCGAGGGCACCGCCAAAGCTCTCGCCGGGCTGGGCGTCGGCCCCGTGCTGGCGCCGCCGGGCGGCGCCGACAGCGAGCACCTGCTGGCCCTGCCCGAGCTCGCGCGGGTGGCGGGCCGGCGCATCCTCATCTTCCGTGGCGAGGGCGGCCGCGAACTGCTGGCCGAGGCCCTGCGCGCGCGCGGCGCCGAGGTGGACTATGCCGAGTGCTACCGGCGCGGGCTGCCCGAAGAAGCGGACCCCGGGCCCTTGCTCGAGGCCCTCGCCGCCGGACGGCTGCGCGCCGTCACGGTGTTCAGCGGCGAGACGCTGGACAACCTGATGCGTCTGCTGGGCGAGGAGGGGCCGCGTCTGTTCTCCCTCCCCTTGTTCGCGCCGCACCCGCGCGTCGCCGCCCACGCCGCGCGCCTCGGCTTCGTCGCGGCAACCGCCACGCCGCCGGGCGAAGCGGGCCTCGTCGACGCTCTTGTGGAATACTTCTCGCGTGACCACGCCGCCTAGCCGCCTCCTCCGCATCGCCCCCGCCCTCAGCCTGGCGGCCCTGGCCCTGGCCGTCGCGGCCGTGGCGGCCGGCCTCGGCTTCGCCTGGGTCGGCTATGACCGCATGGGCCAGCTGGAAACCCAACTGGCCCGCCGCATCGGCGAATTCGACACCGCCAGCCGCGAGGCGCGCACCGCCGCGAAGGCCGCCAACGAGGCCCTGGCGGACCTGCAGAACCGGCTGATGGCCCTGGAGAACCGCGGGCGGGAAACCCAGGACCAGCAACTCGCCCTCACCGCCATGTATCAGGATCTGGCGCGCAGCCAGGACGAACGCGTCGCCGCCGACATCGAGCAGACCCTGCTGCTGGCCCAGCAGCAACTGCTGCTGGCGGGCAACGTGCGCGCCGCGCTGATCGGCCTGGAGGCCGCCGAAACCCGCCTGGCGCAACTCGCCAAGCCGCAGTTCGTCGCCCTGCGGACGGCCATCGCCAAGGACATGGAGCGCCTGAAACTGCTGCCCGCGGCCGACATCGAAAACATGAGCGCGCGTCTCGATGTTCTCATCCAGGGGGTGGGCGAACTCAAGACCGAAGCCGACAGCCAGCCGGCGCCGGCAGCGCCCGCCCCGGCCGAAGCGGGTCCCGCCGACACCCTGGCGCGCCTGAGCGCGGAGCTCTGGCGGGAGTTCAAGGGTCTGGTGCGCATCCGGCGGCTCGATCATCCCGACCTGCCCCTGCTCGCGCCCTCGCAGGCCTATTTCCTGCGCGAAAACCTGAAACTGCGCCTGCTGGCCGCGCGCCTGGCCCTGCTGCAACGGGACGAAACCGCCTTCCGCGCCGACCTCGGCGCCGCGCGCGGCTGGGTGGAGCGTTACTTCAGCCTGCGGGACACCGCCGGCAAAGCCTATGTCGCCAGCCTGGACGACCTGCTCAAGTCCCCCGTCGCCCTGCGCGACGCCGGCCTCGACGCCAGCCTGCGCGCCCTGCGCGCCTCGCGGACGGGACCCTGATGCGCGCGGTGCTCTGGCTGCTGGCGCTGTTCGCGGCGGCGGTGGCGCTCACCCTGGCCGCCCGCCTGGACCAGGGCTACGTCATCGTGGTCTATCCCCCGTGGCGGCTGGAGTTGTCCTTCATCCTCGCCCTGCTGCTGCTGGCGGGTCTGCTGGGGCTGGCCTACGCGGCGCTGCGTCTGGGCGCCATCGCCCTCAATCTGTCCGGGGATCTGCGCGCCTGGCGCGAGAAAAAAAGGCGCGACAAGGCGGACACCCTGTTGCTGGACGCCTTGCGCGCGCAGCTCGACGGCGACGCGGAAACCGCCCGACGCCTGGCCGAACAGGCGGCCGACAGCCTCCTGGCGCCCGACCTGCTGGCCCGCCTGCGCGCGCCCGCGCCCACCCCCGCGCCGCCATCGGACAGCGCTGCCGCCGGCTCCTGACCGCCAACTCTCAGGCCGAGGCGCCCTGGAATTCGAAGGAATCCGAGAAGAAGGCGTCCTCCGGCAAGCCGCGCGCGGTGAAATCGCGGCGGGCGCTGGCCACCATGACCGGAGCGCCGCAGGCATAGACCTCGTAACCGGAGAGGTCGGCGAAATCCGCCAGCACCGCCGCATGCACGAAACCCGTGCGGCCGGACCAGTGGTCCGCCGGAGCGGGCTCGGACAGCACCGGAATGAAGCTGAAGTTGCCGTGCGCCTGCTGCCAGGCGGCGGGCACGCCGGGCAGGTAGAGGCCGGCCAGGTCCTTGCCTCCCCAGTACAGCACGAACTGACGGTCCACCTCGTGGTTGAAGGCGTGCGCGAGGATGCTCTTGATGGGCGCGAAGCCGGTGCCGCCGGCGACGAAAATCGCGGGTTTGCTGGAATCGCGCAGGAAAAAGCTGCCGTAGGGACCGGAGATGCGCATGATGTCCTTCACCTTCATGGCGCCGAACACGTGCTCGGTGAAGTGGCCGCCGGGCACGTGGCGGATGTGCAGTTCCAGCAGGGCGTCCTCCTCCGGCGCGTTGGCCAGCGAGAAACTGCGCCGCTTGCCGTCCTTGAGCAGGAAATCGATGTACTGGCCGGGCAGGAACTGCAAGCGCTCGTTGGCGGGCAATTTGAGCCACAGGACCATGACGTCGGCGGCCAGCCTGTCCATCCTCTCGATGCGGCAGGGCAGGGTCTTGATGGGAATGTCCTTGGCCGCGCCCACCTCCTTCACCTCGATGGTCAGGTCGTTCTCGGCCTTGGCGCAGCAGAACAGGGCCAGGCCCTTCAGCTTGTCCTCGTGCGTCAGCGCGCCCTCCTGGAAGGCGCCGTAATCGACGGAACCGGCCAGCACCTTGCCCTTGCAGGCGCCGCAGGCGCCGTTGCGGCAGCCATAGGGCAGAGAGAAACCGGCGTTGAGGGCGGCGGCAAGCAGGGTTTCGCCGGGCTTGACGGTAAACTGGTGGCCGCTGGGTTGAATGGTGACCTGGTAAGACACGAGCATTTTCCTTTTAACGTAAAAGTCGCTCCGCGACTTCTCGAAGCTCCCCTCTCCCGCAAGCGGGAGAGGGGTTGAGGGTGAGGGAAGCGGACATGACTACACGCTTCGAGGCCATCACACAGTCATGTCCGCTCGAATGAACATGCGCATTCTAATTGTCGGCTGCGGCGACGTGGGCCTGCGCGCGGTCCGTTTGCTCGGCGGCCGCGCCCGCATTTACGCCCTCAGCCATTCCCGCGAACGCTTCGCCGAACTGCGCGCCGCCGGCGTCACGCCGATCGCCGGCAAC
>JBBIIR010000006.1:0-16412 GCA_037446455.1 Hydrogenophilales bacterium
TCTCAAGCGTTTCATCAACTCCGCGTCGCTCATCACCGGTTCAGTCATGTCCTGCCTCCTGTTGGGGGGGCTCCAAGATTAACTCCACATCAGTTTGAATCGCACCCTCTGGCATGGTGTGGTTTGAGTTCACCACAAGACTTTGATTTTGCTTTAGGCCTTGTAACGGACGGTGTCAATAATCCTGATGTTCTCGGGAAATTTCCAGAAACGATCTATGTCAGAAATAGCCGAGGTGGTTCTGTGCCCGAACCCGCCACCCTCGCCCTCCTCGGTCTTGGCCTCGCCGGTCTGGGTCTGATGCGCCACCGCAAGTCCTGATCATCCTTCCGGCAGTAAAAAACGGCGACTTCGGTCGCCGTTTGTTTTTGCTGGTCGCCAAGCCAACCCGGCGCACCTAAAGTCATGCAATAATGAACCACCACTTCATCTTTGCATGATTTAACCCATGATTCCCCGCGATTTGTCTCAGACGCTGGCTTCGCTGTTGCGGCAGTACCCCGTCGTCACCGTCACCGGGCCGCGGCAGAGCGGCAAAACAACGCTCTGCCGGGCATGCGTGCCGAAGCTGCCTTATGCGAATCTGGAAGCACCTGATGAGCGCGCCTTTGCCATGGATGATCCTCGCGGTTTTCTCGGGCGTTTTCCGGAAGGCGCCATCCTCGATGAAATCCAGCATGTCCCTGCTTTGCTGTCCTACATCCAGGTGCGGGTGGATGAAGTCGGGCGGCCGGGGCAGTTTCTGATCACCGGCAGCCACCAGCTCGAACTGGATCGCCACATCAGCCAGTCATTGGCGGGCCGCACGGCATTATTACGCTTATTGCCGCTTTCAGTAGCTGAGCGCATGCAAGCCGAACCGGCCACCACTTATGACACCTGGCTGTTTCAGGGCGGCTACCCGCGCGTGGTGACGCAGGGGCTCGACCCGGTGCGCGCCTATGCGGATTATTTCCAGACCTACATCCAGCGCGACCTGCGGGAGCTCATTCAGATCAAGAATTTACATCTATTCCAGAAGTTCGTCCGGCTGACGGCGGGGCGAACCGGGCAGGTGCTCAATGTGCAAAACCTGGCGGCTGACACGGGCGTCAGCGGACATACCGCCAAGGCGTGGCTGTCGATTCTGGAAGCCTCGTTCATCGTGTTCCTGTTGCCGCCATGGTTCGCCAACATCGGCAAACGCCTGGTCAAGTCGCCCAAACTGTATTTCTGCGACACCGGCCTGGCGAGTTATCTCATCGGCATCCGCGCGGCGGAACAGCTGGCCAGCCACCCGCTGCGCGGCGCCCTGTTTGAAACACTGGTGGTGATTGAGGCGCTGAAACAGCGTTTACACCATGGCCTGCCGCCCGACCTCTACTACTACCGCGACAGCGGCGGCATGGAGGTGGATGTGTTGCTGGATCGCGGCGACCGGCTCGATGCGCTGGAAATCAAAGCCGGGGAAACCGTGGCGGGCGATTTCTTCAAACCGCTGGGAAAGCTCGCGAACCTGCTGGAGGAACGCATGGGGCGGCGGGCGCTCGTCTATGGCGGGCAAACCGGACAAACCCGGACGCACACGGAAGTACTGCCCTGGTTTGGCGTGTCGGCGTGGCTGGATAGGGTCTGAGTGTTTGAATTGCAGATGTAGTCGGCGTCGACCTTTACCGACTCGCATGGCTCAATCCGCCCACAGACCAGCCAGAGAAAAGCTGATCGCGTCGAACGGTGGTTGTTTGACCGCATCATCGTCCTTCAACGTGGCGATCAGCAGCCAGCGGCCATCGACATTTTCAAGGGCTTCCAGGGTGCGCAAGTCGGGGTCCACCAGCCAGACGTGGACCACGCCCCAATGCGCGTAGATCGGCAGCTTTTCCGCGCGATCAACGCGGGCGGTGGAAGGCGACAGGATTTCGCACAACCAGTCCGGGGCAAGGTCGAACCAAGCCGTTTCCGGCAGCCGGGGCATGCGTTCGCGCCGCCAGCCGGCGATGTCGGGGACCAGGATGTCCCCCATCAGGTGGATTTCAGGTTCATCCAGTATCCACCAGCCGCCGGGGCCGTTGCGATCGAAATCAAACGAACCCCCAATCTCCATGCCGAGGCGTGAATAAGCCCGCGCATGTCTCGGCGCGGGGCGCGGATGAGCCACCAGGCGCCCGTTGATGATCTCGCCCACGATGTGTTCGGGCAGATCGAACAAGTCCTCGTAACTTGCTGGCTTGCGGTCCGGCAATCCCATGCACGCCTCCTAGAGCAACACCCTTTCGATGCCGCCATTGTTGGCCCGATCCAGGAATTTCGCCATCCAGTCCACGCCCAGCAGTTTCTTCGCCAGTTCCACGACGATGTAGTCGGCGGCCATGCCGTTGTCGTCGGAGTAGCGCGACAGGCCCTGCAGGCAGGCGGGGCAGGAGGTGAGCACCTTGACCTCGCCGGCGCCGGCGGCTTTCTGCGCGTCGCGGCCCTTGTCCAGTTCCTCGGCCTTGCGGAATTTGACCTGGGTGGCGATGTCCGGCCGGGAGGTGGCGAAGGTGCCGGCCTCGCCGCAGCAGCGTTCCGTCAGGCGGGCGCCCTCGCCCACCAGGCCGCGCACCGTGGCGATGGGGCTTCTCTGCTTCATCGGGGTGTGGCAGGGGTCGTGGTACAGATACTGGGCGCCCCCACCCTTGCCCTCCCCCGCAAGCGGGGGAGGGTTGGGAGAGGGAAGTTTCACGCCCTTCTCCGCCAGGTACTCGTGGATGTCGAGGATGCGGCAGCCGGGGAAGATCTTGTCGAACTGGTATTCCTGCAACTGGTCCAGGCAGGTGCCGCAGGACACCAGCACGGTCTTGATGTCCAGGTAGTTGAGCGTGTTGGCGACGCGGTGGAACAGCACCCGGTTCTGCATGGTGATGGCCTCGCCCTTGACCCGGTCGCCGCCGGAAGTCTGCGGATAGCCGCAGCACAGATAGGTGGGCGGCAGCACGGCCTGCGCGCCCAGCTCGTACAGCCAGGCGAGGGTGGCCAGGCCGACCTGGGAGAACTGGCGTTCGGAGCCGCAGCCGGGGAAGTAGAACACCGCGTCCGAGTCCTCGCCGACCTTGGCCGCGTCGCGCAGCACCGGCACCACCTTGGGGTCGGTAAGGCCCAGCATCTGCCGCGTGGTCTTCGCCGGCAGGCCGCCGGGCAGGCGGCGGTTGAAGAAGTGGATGACCTGGGCCCGCGGCGAGGGCTTGCCCACCGTCGCCGGCGGCTTCGCCATGGCCTCGCGCACCGCGGGCAGGGCGCGCATGACCGCCGCGCCCAGGCGCTGGCCGGCGACGCCGCCGAGGATCGCGGTCTTGCGCAGGAAATGGATGGCGTCCGCGTCGCTGCTGTTGAGAAAGGCCATGGCCAGTTTCGTCGCCGGCGGCTTCTTCAGGTGTCCGGAGGCGCGCAGGAAATTGCGCATGGCGGTGGTGACGTCGCCGAAGTCGATGTCCACCGGGCAGGGGTTGGCGCACTTGTGGCAAACCGTGCAGTGGTCGGCGACGTCGTCGAACTCGGCGAAGTGCGCCAGGGAGACGCCGCGCCGGGTCTGCTCCTCGTAGAGGAAGGCCTCGATCAGCAGCGAGGTGGCGAGGATCTTGTTGCGCGGGGAATAGAGCAGGTTGGCGCGCGGCACGTGGGTGTTGCACACCGGCTTGCACTTGCCGCAGCGCAGGCAGTCCTTGATCGAGTCGGCGATGGCGCCGATCTCCGACTGCTCCATGATCAGGGATTC
Source organism: Hydrogenophilales bacterium (assembly GCA_037446455.1). Lineage (GTDB taxonomy): Bacteria > Pseudomonadota > Gammaproteobacteria > Burkholderiales > Thiobacillaceae > PFJX01. The sequence goes on from JBBIIR010000006.1 coordinate 3,731, forward strand.
CAGCTCCAGCAGGCCGAAGGACGGGGTATAGGCGTTGGCCAGATCCGCCCCCCGCATCAGCTTGCCCTTGTTGAAGCGGCCTTCCGGATCGACCCGGTTCTTGTAGGCGGCGAACTCGGACAACGCCTTGTCGGAGAGGAACTCCAGCTTGGTGATGCCGATGCCGTGTTCGCCGGAGATGACGCCGCCCAGCGACTCGGCCAGCTGCATGATGCGTTCCACCGCGCGGGTGGCGGTCCGCAGCATGGCGTAGTCGTCGGAGTTGACCGGGATGTTGGTGTGCACGTTGCCGTCGCCGGCGTGCATGTGCAGGGCGACGAACACCCGGCTCTTGAGGATGCGTTTGTGCAGGGCGTCGCATTCCGCCAGCACCGGTTCGTATTCGCGGCCGGTGAAGATCTGGCGCAGTTCGGCGCGCACCTCGCGCTTCCAGGACACGCGCAGGGTATGGTCGCGCAGGGCGCGGAAGACGCTCCTGCTCTCGGCCAGCGGCGCGTGGTCGGCGACACTGCACAGGCTGGGCGGCAGGGAGGCGTCGAGGTCGGCGAGATAGCCGCTCCAGCGGTCGCGCACCTCGGCCAGCATGGCCAGTGCCTTGTCCCGGCGGGCGGCGGTGAGCGCGGGGTCGGCGACGCCGTCGTCGTCCTCGAACAGCGGCAGCTCGCCGCGCAGGAAGGTCTCCAGCTCGTCCAGCAGGACCAGCTTGTTGGCGATGGACAGCTCGATGTTGATGCGCTCGATGCCGTCGGAATAATCGCCCAGCCGGCGCAGGGGGATGACCACGTCCTCGTTCACCTTGAAGGCGTTGGTATGGGCGGCGATGGCGGCGGTGCGGGAGCGGTCCAGCCAGAATTTCTTGCGCGCTTCCGGGCTGACCGCGACGAAGCCCTCGCCGCCGCGGGCGCGGGCGAACTCGACGATCTTCGCGGCGGCGGCGGCGGCCGCCGCGGCGTCATCGCCGGCGATGTCGGCGAGCAGCACCATGTGGGGCCGGCCGACGCGGTCCGCCTTGGTGGCATAGCCCACCGCCTTGATGTAGCGGGCGTCCATGTGTTCCAGACCGGCCAATACGGGTGAGGCGTGAGGCGTGAGGCGTGAGGCGTGCTTGAAGTAGTCGGTGATCTCGACGATGGCGGGCACGGCGTCCGCCACCGGGCCGAAGAACTCCAGGCAGACCGTGCGGATCTGCGGCGGCATGCGGTGCAGCACGAAGGTGGCCTGGGTGATGAGGCCGTCGCAGCCTTCCTTCTGGATGCCCGGCAGGCCGGCCAGGAACTTGTCGGTGACGTCCTTGCCCAGGCCCTGCTTGCGGAACGTGGCGCCGGGAATGGCGAGCACTTCCGTACTCCCCTTCTGGCTGCCGTCGGCGTTGAAGCGGGCAACCCGGAAACGGGCGACATCGACGTCGTGGATCTTGCCCAGGTTGTGGTCCAGGCGGGTCACCTCCAGCCAGTCGGCGTCCGGCGTCACCATCTTCCAGGACACCAGGTTGTCCACCGCCGTGCCCCACAGCACGGCCTTCTTGCCGCCCGCGTTCATGGCCACGTTGCCGCCGATGCAGGAGGCGTCGGCGCTGGTGGGGTCGACGGCGAAGGCCAGGCCGCGAGCCTCGGCCGCCTCCATGACGCGGCGCGTGACCACGCCGGCGCCGCAGACGACGACTGGAGTGGGCTGGCTGTGGCCGGGCAACACGCGCGACTCGATGGCCGACATGCGGTCGAGCTTTTCCGTGTTGATGACGGCGGACATCCGGGTCAGCGGCACGGCGCCGCCGGTATAGCCGGTGCCGCCGCCACGCGGGATGATGGTGAGGCCCAGTTCGACGCAGCCGGCGACCAGGGCGGGAATCTCCTCCTCGCTGTCCGGGTGCAGCACCACGAAGGGATATTCCACCCGCCAGTCGGTGGCGTCGGTGACGTGGCTGACCCGGTTCATGCCGTCGAAGGCGATGTTGTCCTTGCGGGTGTGCGGCAGCAGCCGGCGCAGGAGGTCGCGGCGCAGGCGCTCGGTTTCGCCGAAGCCGGCGGCGAAGCGTTCCACGGCCTGGTTCGCCAACAGCAGCAGCTTGCCGACCCGCGCGTTGCACTCGCTAGAGGAGTACGCCGGATTCGTAAGCGCTGAAGCGCCAACGAATCCGCTGCCCTGGCGGCGCTTCTCGATCTCCGCCAGGCGGTGGCGCAGGGCCTGGATCAGCAGATCGCGGCGCCGGGGATTGGAAAGCAGGTCGTCTTCCAGGTAGGGGTTGCGGGTCACCACCCAGATGTCGCCCAGCACTTCGAACAGCATGCGCGCGGAGCGGCCGGTGCGGCGCTCGGCGCGCAGTTCCTCCACCAGTTTCCAGCCGGCGCCGCCGAGCAGGCGGAGGATGATCTCGCGGTCGGAAAACGAGGTGTAGTTGTAGGGGATCTCGCGGATGCGCTGGGGGGACATGAAGGGAAGCGCCGGGGTGAAGACCGGGGATTCTACCGGCCGGAATGCGTGTGGCTCAAATTCAACCTTTTACATCAAAGGGATACCCGAATGCTGCGAGGCAACATTGTAACCGTGGCGCGGGGCGTAGAATTCGCTTGTTTCCGTATTTCCTTCCACCATGATCGCCCTGCTCATCGTCGCCCACGGCAATCTGGGCGACAGCCTCATCCAGTGCGCCACCCACGTGCTCGGCCAACGTCCTGAGGCGCTGGACAACGTGGACCTGTCCGCCTGCGTCGATCCCGCCGAGATGCTGGAACGCGCCCGCGCCAGCCTGGCCGCGGTGGATCGCGGCGACGGCGTGCTCATCCTCACCGACGTGTACGGCGCCACCCCCTGCAACACCGTGTGCAAGATCCTGCATGCCGAGCGGGTCGAGGCCATCGCCGGCGTCAACCTGCCCATGCTGCTGAAAGCCCTCACCTACCGCGAGCAGGGCATGGCGGTGCTGCTGGAAAAGGCGGTGGCCGGCGGCCGCACCGGCATCTTCAGCATCAACCCGGAGTCGGCCTGTGCCTGAACGCGAAGTCGAAATCATCAACCGACTGGGCCTGCACGCCCGCGCCTCGGCCAAGCTGACGCAGACCGCCGGCCGGTTCGCCTGCGAGGTCTGGCTGTCGCGCAACGGCCGCCGCGTCAACGGCAAGAGCATCATGGGCGTGATGATGCTGGCCGCCGCGCGCGGCACGCAAATCCGCCTGGAAACACGCGGCCCCGACGAGGACGCGGCGATGTCCGCGCTGGTCGAACTGATCGAGGACAAGTTCGGGGAGGGGGAATGAGCTTCTCCCTGCACGGCATCGGCGTCTCCGGCGGCTACGCCATCGGCCGCGCGCAGCTCTATTCGCACGAGCGCCTGGAAGCGCCGCACTACATCCTGCGGCCGGAACACGTGGACGAGGAGGTGGCCCGCTTCGCGGCGGCGGTGGAGAGCGTGCGCGAGGAATTGCAGGGCCTGCAGACGCACATTCCGGAGGGGGCGCCCGCCGAGCTGTCGGCCTTCATCGAGGTGCACACCCTCATCCTCTCCGATTCCATGCTGTCGGAGGCGCCCAAGCGCCTGATCCGCGCCGAACAGTGCAACGCGGAGTGGGCGCTGGCGCGGCAGACCGAGGCGCTGATCGCGCAGTTCGAGTCGATCGACGACGACTACCTGCGCGAGCGCCGGCACGACGTGCGCCAGGTGGCCGACAAGGTGCTCAAGGTGCTCATGGGCCATCCCGGCCACGCGCCCCTGCGCGCCGCCGACGAGGGCGAGAGCATCCTGGTCGCGCACGACCTGTCGCCCAGCGACATGGTGCTGTTCAAGCGCCACGCCTTCGCCGGCTTCATCACCGACCTCGGCGGCACCACCTCGCACACCGCCATCCTCGCGCGCAGCCTCAACCTGCCCTCGGTGATGGCGCTGCACAACGCGCGCGCCATGATCCGCGAGGGCGACTGGCTGATCGTCGACGGCATCGCCGGCGTGGTCATCGTCGATCCCGACGCGGCCATCCTCGAGGAATACCGGCTGCGCCACAACCAGTGGCGGCTCGAACAGAAGAAGCTGCGCCGCATCAAGTCCAGCCCCTCGACCACCCTGGACGGCGGCGATGTCGAACTGATGGCGAACATCGACCTGCCTTCGGACGTCAAGCAGGCGCTCGGCGAGGGCGCCGCCGGCATCGGCCTGTTCCGCAGCGAGTTTCTCTTCCTCAACCGCGCCGACCTGCCCGGCGAGGACGAGCAGTTCGAGGCCTACCGCAGCGTCGCGCGCGGCATGAGCGGCCGCCCGGTGGTGATCCGCACCCTGGACGTCGGCGCCGACAAATCGGTGCGCTGGATGGAGGAAAGCAGCGTCAACCCGGCCCTGGGCCTGCGCGCCATCCGCCTCTGCCTGGCCGAGCCGCAGATCTTCCTGACGCAGATCCGCGCCCTCTATCGCGCCAGCCATTACGGCAAGGTGCAGATCCTGCTGCCCATGCTGGCCAGCCTCAGCGAACTCGATCAGGCCCTGGCCCTGATCGGCGCCGCCCGCGGCAGCCTGCGCGTGGCCGGCATCCCCTTCGACCCCGACACCCCGGTCGGCGGCATGATCGAGATTCCCGCCGCCGCCCTGGCCGCCGAATGGTTCGCGCGCAAGCTGGATTTCCTGTCCCTGGGCACCAACGACCTGATCCAGTACACCCTGGCCATCGACCGCACCGACGACGCGGTGGCCCATCTCTACGACCCGCTCAACCCGGGGGTGCTGAGCCTCATCGAGCACACACTGCGCGTCGGCCGCAAGCTCGGCAAGCCGGTTTCGGTGTGCGGCGAGATGGCCGGCGACACCCGCCTCACCCGCCTGCTGCTGGGCTTGGGCCTCACCCGCTTCTCCATGCATCCGGCGCATCTGCTGTCGGTCAAGCAGCAGATCATGCGCAGTCACGTCGGCGAGCTGGCGCCCCTGGCGCGCAAGCTGCTGCGCGCGGGCCGACCCGAACGCATCCAGGAAATCCTGGTGCGCATCAACGCATGAACTCCGGCAAGCGCGTGAGCGGGGCAGCCGCCTCAAGATCGGCGGCGGCCGGCCGATATGACTTTCGGCATAAACCTCCCCGTACGCGCACGCATGTCAGGTAACGCCCTCTCCAACGCAACGCGGCCGGTCACCGGCAAGTTGCTCTACCTGTGTCCGGCCGACACCCCGGATGCGCGCGAGACCGCGCGCCAACTCCATCATTTCGGCTACGAGGCGCGTCTGCTGGCGGACATCCCGTCGCTGTTGGCGGCGGTGGAGGCGGCGGCGCCGGCCGGCGTGCTGCTCGATTGCGGCGCCCTCTGCCGGCAGGGCGAGCAGGCCGAACGCGCGCTGCGGGAGATGTCCGCGCGCGCGCCGCTCGCCTGCATTTCCCCGCAAAGCGACATGGCGGCGCGCCTGCGCGCCGTGCGCATGGGCTGCCAGGCCTATCTCACGCGCCCCCTGGATAGCGCCGGCCTGCTGGACACCCTGGACCGGCTCACGGCGCCGCCGCGGGCCGACGCCGGCAAGGTCCTGATCATCGACGATTCGCCCGCCATGGTGGCCTTCTATGCCGCCCACCTGGGCGCCGCCGGCTTCGTCACGCAGACCCTGACCGACCCCATGCAGGCCCTGGAGGCGCTGGCCGACTCGCCGCCGGAACTCATCCTGCTCGACATGAACATGCCCGGCGCCAGCGGCCAGGAGCTGGCGCGGGTGATCCGCCAGCAGGACGCCTACCTGTCCATTCCCATCGTCTTCCTCTCGGCGGAAAGCGACGTCGGCCGCCAACGCGAGGCCATGAGCACCGGCGGCGACGAGTTCCTGCAGAAACCCATCGAGCCCGAGCATCTGATCTCGGCGGTGAAGAGCCGCATCATCCGCTACCGCGCGCTGCGCGCGCTGATGGTGCGCGACAGCCTGACCGGCCTGCTCAACCACACCAGCTTCAAGGAACGTCTGCGCGCCGAGGTGGCGCGCGCGCGCCGGCTGGGCAAGACACTGTCGGTCGGCATGATCGACATCGACCATTTCAAGCGCGTCAACGATACCCACGGCCACCCCGCCGGCGACCGCGTCATCCGCAACCTGTCCCGCCTGCTCAGGCAGCGCCTGCGCGGCGCCGACGTGATCGGTCGCTATGGCGGCGAGGAATTCGCCGTGGCGCTGATCGATACTTCACTGGAATCCGCGCGCGGCGTGCTCGACGCCATCCGGGAAAGCTTCGCCGCCATCGAGCAACAGGCCGGAACCCAGCTGTTTCGTTGCGGTTTCTCCGCCGGCCTCGCCCAATTGCCGCCCCGCGCGGACGCGGACGCCCTCATCCAGGGCGCCGACGAGGCGCTCTATCGGGCCAAGCGCGGCGGCCGCAACCGGGTCGAGACGGCGTCGGGCGCCTGAAAGGCTGTAACAAAAACCAGCCCCCAAGAAAACCGTCATCCCCGCGAAAGCGGGAATCCAGGAATTTCTATGGGTTGCAAAGGCGCTGGATCCCCGCTTTCGCGGGGATGACACCCGGTGTTGTGGCCGTTCTGGACATATTCACAAACTCTAGTACTAGAGCAGATAGCGTGCCCAGACCCGGTTGCCGGCGCCGGGAAACTTCAGGTCCGCGCACAGGCCGCGCACCAGGGCGAGACCGCGGCCGTGCGTGCGATTCTCGTCGGCCGCCGACTCCAGGCGTTGCCGCCAGGCCTCGTGGTCGAAGCCCGACCCGCTGTCGGCGACGTCGATGTCCAGCACCGCCCGGTCGGCATCCTCGTGCACCAGGAAGGACAGGTTGATGCTGCCGCTGTCCAACCCGGCCAGGCGCTCGGCGCGGTGCCGCATGTAGATCTCCCAGCCGCCGATGAGGTTCTTGGTACTCGAATCCAGGCCCAGCAAGCCATGGTCCAGGGCGTTGTTGAAGAGTTCGGAGATGACCAGGAACAGGCTGCCCTGATGCGGCTTGAGGGCTTCCACCTGCGTCATGAAGCCGACCACGGCGGGCGCCACGTCGATGTAGCGCAACTCGGAAGCGCTGAAAGTCAGACCCAGCCGCCATTCCTGGACATGGCCGCGATGCACCGGCGCCGGCGCGGCGATGCGCACCGCGCGGCGGCGCTCGATGGGCACCCGCACCAGCATGCAGGAGATGTCGTCGCGCCCCGGCCGGCCGCACAGATGCCGCTCCAGCCCCGCGCGCAAGGCGCTGAAACGCCGCGCGGGATCGGCGGCCCCCAGCAGCAGATCGAGGCTGCCGGCGAGTCCGAGCCAGCGGCCGTCGGGGTCCTCCGCTTCCACCAGACCGTCGGAACACAAGACCAGTTGCCCCGGTTCGTGAAACACCACGGTTTCGCTGACGCCCGAGAACAGGGACGGCGGCAGGATGCCCAGGGGAGGATGGCTGGATGCCCACTGCATGGACACCTTGCCATCGACCGTGAGGAAAGCGGCGTCCGGATTGCCGCCGTTCCACAGCTCCACGGTCTGGTTGCGCACGTCGACGCTGGCCAGCGTCGCGGCGACGAAACGGTCGGCCGGCAGGATGGCCTTCAGCTTGCGATTGAGTTCCTCGGCGATGGAAATCAGCGGGAAGCCCTTCGCCGTCATGCTGTAGAAAGCCTGTGTCAGCGGCATCGCGGAAAGCGCCGCGGAGAGGCCGTGGCCGGCGGCGTCCGCCAGCATCACGTTGAGCACATCGCCCGGCCCGCGCGCGGCGCACAACAGGTCGCCGCTGAAGGTCTCCGCGGGCAGATTGAAGGACTCGATCATGGGGTCGCGGAGACCCTCGGCGTCGGTCAGCCGGGCCATGACGTGGGCGCCCAGGCGCGCCTGTTCCTCGGCTTCCTGGCGCCAGGACTTCAGTTCCTCGATGTAGCCCAGCTCCTTCTTTTGCGGGGCGAGCAGGCGCGAGTAGGCATTGAGCTTGGCCAATAGCAACGGTGTCGAGGCCGGTTTCACCAGGTAGTCATCGCCGCCGGCCCGCAGGCCGCGGACGATGTCCCGCGTGCTGTCGTGGGCGGAATAGAAGACGATGGGGGTCCACTTCTCGGTGGGCAGGGCGCGGATGCGCCGCACCGCCTCGATGCCGTCCATGCCCGGCATCATGATGTCCATGAACACCAGATCGGGCGACTCCAACTGATACAGCGCCACGGCGGTTTCGCCGTCGGCCGCCAGGATGGGCTGATGGCCGGCGCGCCGGCTTACGATCTCCAGGTGCTTGAGGTTGGCGGGGGTGTCGTCGGCGATGAGGATTTTCAGACTGGCGCCGTCCACCGCCCTCAGCCCTTCACGGAAAACAGCTTGCCGAAGTTGGCGATGTCCAGCACCTGCTTGACCGTGCCGTGGCAGCCGGAGAGGGCCACGTTCTTGCCGGTGGACTCGGCTTTTTCACGCAGCAGCAGCAGCATGCCGAGGGCCGAGCTGTCGAGATAATCGACGCCGCGGAAATTGACCTCGATTTCGCGCACGCCGGCCTGTTCCAGCAGGCTTTCATAGGCGGCGCGGAAATCCCGGTGGGAGTGGAAATCGAAACGGCCGTTGAGGCTCAGCGTGGCCCTGTTGTCCATCACCGTGCTCGCGATCTGCATGGCTTGCTCCGTGCTTGCTGTAGTGATGCCAATATCGGCCGCTTCGGCGAACTCTTTAACGTGAAAGTCGCGCAGCGACTCTCCAAGAGATGGGGGGGTGTTCACCCTCTCCCTCCGGGAGAGGGTGGGGTGAGGGAACACCGATCGCGTAAGGCGGCGTCCCTCACCCGCGCTGCCGCGCGCCCCTCTCCCGCTTGCGGGAGAGGGGCTGGGGGTGGGCGCCCTTAATTCCGGCGTCCCAGACCATCGAGAATGCGCCCGGCGATGTCGTGCAGCGGCAGCACGTCCATCGCCGCGCCGAGTTCCACGGCCGCCTTGGGCATGCCATAGACGACACAGCTGGCTTCGTCCTGGGCGATGGTGTGGGCTCCGGCCGCGCGCATCGCCAGCAGGCCCTGGGCGCCGTCCTTGCCCATGCCGGTAAGGATCGCGCCCACCGCGTTCGGCCCCAGCACGCGCGCGGCGCTGTCGAACAGCACATCGACGGAGGGCCGGTGCCGGTTCACCGGCTCCGCCTTGGACAGCTCGGTGTAGTAATAGGCGCCGCTCTTGCGCACCAGCAGATGGGAATGGCCCGGCGCCACATAGGCGTGGCCGGGCAGGATGCGTTCGTTGTGCTCCGCCTCCTTCACGGTCATCGCCGAGAGGCCGTTCAGGCGGGCGGCGAAGGACGCGGTGAAGTTTTCCGGCATGTGCTGGGTGATGAGCGTGCCGGGCGCGGTGGCCGGCATGCGCGTGAGGACTTCCTTCAGGGCCTCGGTGCCGCCCGTCGAGGAACCCAGGCAGACGAGCTTTTCCGTGGTGTGCAGGAACTGGCCCGCGAGCGGCCTGGGCGTATCGGGCACAGGCGCGTTGAGGGCATGGCGGCGGATGCGGGCGCGCGCGGCGGCGCGTATCTTCTCGCCGATTTCCGCGCTCAGTTCGTTGAGGCCGTCGGACAGACCCACGCGCGGCTTGCTGACGAAATCCACGGCGCCCAGTTCCAGCGCCCGCAGCGTCACCTCGTTGCCCCGCTCGGTCAGGGAGGAGACCATCACCACCGGCATGGGACGCAGGCGCATGAGTTTCTCCAGGAACTCCAGGCCGTTCATGCGCGGCATTTCCACGTCGAGCGTCAGCACATCCGGATTGACCTGCTTGATGAGCTCGCGCGCGCTCACCGGATCCGGCGCCTGGCCCACCACCTCCATGTCCGGCTGCGCGTTGATGAGCTCTTTCATGATGCCGCGAATCAGCGCGGAATCGTCGATGATCAACACCCTGATACGGCTCATGCCCGTTCGTGCTGAGTGGTCAGTGATTGGAGGGGCGGGGGGGACATCCAGTCTCTAAGCGCGCAGAGCCCGTGCATATTTCCAGAACGGCCACAAAACCGGGCGTCATCCCCGCGAAAGCGGGGATCCAGAGACTATGCAAGCTGTGGAAATTCCTGGCTTCCCCCTTGCGCGGCAATGACGGTTTTCTTGGGGCGGGCATCTTTTCACACTCTCTCAGCTGAACAGTTCCACGTCGCCGGCGATGGGCGCGGCCTTCAGGCGCTGGCCGTAATCGCGTTCGCGGTCGAGGATGGTGTTGTTGTGCGCCGACTTGAGCTTGCGCACCATGACCCGGCCGCTGGCGGGGAAGAAGTAGACCTTGCGCGGGTAGTCGCCCTGGAGGTCCTCCGCCACCACGCGGATGCGCTCGGTGCGCAGGTAATCGAGCACGAACTCGCTGTTCATCGCGCCCACGTGCACGGTGGTGAAGCCGCGCAGCACCGCGGCCCCGCCGAACACCTTGGCCTCCAGCCGCTTGCGGCTGGCGCCGAGCTTGACCAACTGGTTGACCAGCACCTCCATGGCGTAACTGCCGTAGCGCGCGGAACTCGACAGCAGATCGTGCTGGTCGCCGCCGCCCTCCGGCAGCATGAAGTGGTTCATGCCGCCGATGCCGCTGGCGGGATCGCGGATGCAGGCGGCGACGCAGGAACCCAGCACCGTCACCAGCAGCATGTCGCGGGCGGTGACGTAGTACTCGCCGGGCAGGATCTTCGCCGCCTCGATGCTGAAGTTGCGATCGAAATAGTGGTTGGGGGCGAGGATTTCCTCGTAGCCGGATGGACTCACCTGCCGCCTTTCACTTCGGCGTGCGCGTACACCGTCTGGCCGCGCAGGCGGAAGAGGTCGGTGGCATGGTAGAGCGCCTCGGAGTGGCCGACGAAGAGCAGGCCGTCCGGCTTCAGCAGCGGTTTCATCTTCTTCAGGATGGCGTACTGCGTCGGCTTGTCGAAATAGATCATGACATTGCGACAGAAGATCGCATCCAGCGGTTGGCGGATGGACCAGATGCTGTCGAGCAGGTTGAGCCGGAAGTATTTGACCATGGCCTGCAGCTCGGGCTTGACCTTGGCCATGCCCGCCTTGTCGCCGGTTCCCCTGAAGAAGAACTGGCGCTGCTGCGCCTCGGACAGCTTGCCCAGGCGTTCCAGCGGATAGATGCCGTCGGCGGCCTTTTTCAGCACGTTGGTATCCAGGTCGGACGCCAGCACTTCCACGGGCGCGTGGGCGCCCAGGGCTTCCACCGCGGTCATGGCGATGGAATAGGGTTCCTCGCCGGTGCTGGAGGCGGAACTCCAGATGGTGATGGGGCGCTCGCGCCGGGTTTTCAGGAACTCCCGCAGGATGTGGAAGTGGTGCATCTCGCGGAAGAAATCGGTGAGGTTGGTGGTGAGGGAATTGACGAAAGCCTCCCACTCCTCGTTGTGGCCGGCGCGGATGAGCGCCAGGTAATCCTGGAAGCTCTTCTTGCCGGTGGCGCGCAGGCGCCGCGCCAGCCGGCTGTAGACCATGTCCTCCTTGGCGTCGGACAGGGCGATGCCGGCGTGGTCGTAGATCATCTTGCGGACTTCCTCGAAGTCCTTTTTGGAAAACATGAACTCCCGCTGGGGCGCGCTGGTATCCAGCATGCTCAGAACTCCTCCCATTCATCGTCGGAGCCGGCGTTGGCGCTGGGCGACAGCCTGCGCATGGCGCGCTCGGGTCCGGGCAGGGGCGCGCGTTCGCGCCGCGCCGGCAGGGCCGGCGCCCGCGCCAGGCGGCCGCCGCCGCCATCGCCCCCGGAAGGGGATAAAAGCTTGAACACCGATACCGCCTCCGCCAGGCTGCCGGCCTGGTCCTGCAGGGATTCGGCGGCGGCCGCCGCCTCCTCGACCAGCGCGGCGTTCTGCTGCGTGGTCTCGTCCATCTGCGCGATGGCCTGGTTGACCTGTTCGATGCCCTGGCTCTGTTCCGTGCTGGCGGCGCTGATCTCGCCCATGATGTCGGTCACCCGCTGCACGGCGTTGACGATCTCGTCCATGGTGTTGCCGGCCTGTTCGACCAGCCTGTAGCCGTCCGTCACCTTGTCGGTGGAGTCGCTGATGAGGCCCTTGATCTCCTTGGCGGCGGCGGCGCTCCTTTGCGCGAGGCTCCTGACTTCGCCGGCGACGACGGCGAAGCCCCTGCCCTGTTCGCCGGCGCGCGCCGCTTCGACGGCGGCGTTGAGGGCGAGGATGTTGGTCTGGAAGGCGATGCCGTCGATGACGCTGATGATGTCGGCGATCTTCTTCGAGCTGTCGGCGATGGCGCCCATGGTGTGCACCACCTGGCCGACCACTTCGCCGCCCTGGACGGCGATGTCGGAGGCGCCGCGGGCGAGCTGGTTGGCCTGCTTGGCGTTGTCGGCGTTCTGCTTCACCGTGCTGGTGAATTCATCCATGGAGCTGGCGGTCTCTTCGAGGCTGCTGGCCTGGCTTTCGGTGCGCGCGGAGAGGTCGGCGTTGCCGCTGGCGATCTCGCGCGCGGCGGTGTGGATGGCGTCGGTGGCTTCGCGGATCCGGGCGACGATTTCGCAGAGGCGTGCGCTGGTGGCGTTGGTGTCGTCCTTGAGCTGGCCGAACAGGCCCTGGTAGTCGGCGTCGATGCGCTGCGTGAGGTCGCCCTGCGAGAGGGCGCGGAGGACGCGGGCGACGTCGTGCATGCCGCGTTCGCTGGTCTCAACCAGTTTGTTGATGCCCGTCGCCAGTTGCAGGAAGAAGCCGTCCTTGCCGGCGACGTCCAGACGCTGGCTGAAGTCGCCGGCGGCGGCGGCGCCGACGAGGTCGGCGATTTGTCGTTCGACGGCCACCTCGGTC
>JBBIIR010000007.1:0-16074 GCA_037446455.1 Hydrogenophilales bacterium
AGGGTGTCCTAACGGGTTAAACGGGTTTGCCCCAGAGGTCGTAGTCGTCGGCGCGGGTGATCCTGACCTTCACGAAATCTCCCGGCCGCAGCCCCCGGCCCTGGGCGATATGCACCACGCCGTCGATTTCCGGGGCGTCGGCATGGCTGCGGGCGACGGCGCGGCCGCCGCCGGTTTCGTCCACCAGCACGGTCATCTCGCGGCCGATCTTCGCCTTCAGCCGGGCGGCGCTGATGTCGGCCTGCACGTCCATGAAGCGGGCCAGGCGGTCCTGCTGGATGTCCTCGTCGACCGGGTCCGGCAGGGCGTTGGCGGCGGCGCCGTCCACCGGCGAATAGGCGAAGGCGCCCACGCGGTCGAGCCGGGCGGCTGCGAGGAAATCCAGGAGTTCGTCGAAATCGGCCTCGGTCTCGCCGGGAAAGCCGACGATGAAGGTGCTGCGGAGGACGAGATCCGGGCAGATCCGCCGCCACTTCTCGATGCGGCGCAGGACGTTCTCGGCCTGGGCGGGGCGCTGCATGGCCTTGAGGATGCGCGGGCTGGCATGCTGGAAGGGCACGTCCAGATAGGGCAGCACCCGTCCCTGGGACTCGGACGAGGCCTCGGCCATGAGGGGGATGACCTCGTCCACGCTGGGATAGGGATAGACGTAATGCAGCCGCACCCACACCCCCAGCCGGGCCAGTTCCCGCACCAGTTCCAGCATGCGGGTCTTCACCGGACGGCCGTTGTGAAACCCCATGCGATACTTCAAGTCTACGCCGTAAGCGCTTGTATCCTGGGAAATAACCAGCAGTTCCTTGACGCCGGCCTTGACCAGGGCCTCGGCCTCGCTGAGCACATCGCCGATCGGCCGCGAGACCAGGTCGCCGCGCAGACTGGGGATGATGCAGAAAGTGCAGCGGTGGTTGCAGCCCTCGGAAATCTTCAGGTAGGCGTAGTGGCGCGGGGTCAGTTTGAGGCCGCCGGGAGGGATGAGGTCGGCGAAGGGATCGTGCGGCTTGGGCAGGTGGGCGTGCACCGCCGTCATCACCGCTTCGGTGGCGTGCGGTCCGGTCACCGCCAGCACCTGCGGGTGGGCTGCGGTGATCACCGATTCGCGCGCGCCCAAACAGCCGGTGACGATGACCTTGCCGTTCTCGCGCAGGGCCTCGCCGATGGCGTCCAGGCTTTCCTCCACCGCCGCGTCGATGAAACCGCAGGTGTTGACCACCACCAGATCGGCGTCCTGGTAACTGGGCACGATGCGATAACCCTCGGCCCGCAACTGGGTGAGGATGCGCTCGGAGTCGTAGGCGTTCTTCGGGCAGCCGAGGGAGACGAAACCGATTTTCGGGAGGCTGGTCATGCGCGCGGGGCTCCTGCTCAGGCGGGTTTGCGGCCGCCGGCCTGGAAGGCGGCGTAGCGGAAGATGGCATCCGGGTCCTCCGCCAGCCGGGCGAAATCGGCCCGCAGCGCGGCGATGTCGGCCTCGTCCGCCCGGCCATGCGCGCGCAGTTGCTCGGCGCCGCTCAACAGCAGGGTCTGCCAGAAGTCCAGGAATTCGCGGCGGGCGGCCGGCGCGCGGGTGCGCCCGTCCAGTTGCGGCGAGGTTTCGCGCAGGACCACGTCGTTGAATCCGGCCTGCTGCATCAGTGCGGCCAGACGCACGCCGACGTCGGGGTCGCCGCCGAGTTCCCGCTGCAAGTCGTTGAAGGCCCGCCACCAGCGTTGCAGGCCGGGCATGGCCGGCGCGCAGTAGAGACCGCTGTTGAACACCTCGGTGCAGTAGAGCACGCCGCCCGGCTTCAGCACCCGCAGGGCTTCGCGCAACAGCGCCGGGTGATCGCCGAGGTGCTCCAGCAGCCAGAAGGTGCAGGCGCCGTCGAAGCTGGCGTCCGCGAAAGGCAGCCGGAAGGCGGAAGTCTCCAGCAGTTCCACCCGGCCGGCCGCCATGGGCTCGGCCAGCAGATGCCGCGCCTGGGCCAATTGGCCGGGCGACAGGTCGACGCCGGTGAAATGGCCGCGGGGAAAGCGTCCCAGCAATACCCGCAGCTGCGCGCCCACGCCGCAACCCAGCTCCAGCACCCGGGCGCAGGCCGAGAAGTCGACGCCGGGCTGCACCCAGGGCGCCAGGAACTCGCCCTGGCGCAGCAGGCGGGCCTGCTCGGCCGACGAGAAGGAGTGGATGTAGCGCGCCGCGGTGCTCATGGTCCGGAGAACTCGGCCACCGGCCTCAGTGCACGTGGCCGTGCGCGTGCCCACCCATCCAGTCATGGGCCAGGCCGGAGGCCAGCCAGACGGTCAGCACGCCGAGCACGATGAGCAAGGCCTGCTGCGCGGTGTGGCCGAGTTCCGCCCGCCGGTGCAGGCCGGGAATGAGGTCGGCCACCGCCACGTAGATCATGCCGGCGGCGGCCAGGGCCAGCATGTAGGGCAGGAATTCCTGCATGGGGGCGAGCAGGAAATAGCCCAGCAACGCGCCCAGCATCATGGCGGCGCTGGACACAAGGTTGAGCAGCAGCGCCTTGCCCTTGCTGTAGCCGGAATGCAGCAGGATGAGGAAATCGCCCAGTTCCTGGGGCACCTCGTGGGCGGCGATGGCGATGGTGGTCACCACCCCCAGTTTCACGTCCACCAGGAAGGCGGCGGCGATCATCATGCCGTCGACGAAGTTGTGCACGGTGTCGCCCACGGTGATCATCAGGCCGGAGCGGCCATGGTCGTGCGTCGGGGCATCGGCGCCGTGCGCCTCGCAATGCTCGGTATGGCAATGTCGCCAGAGCACCAGCTTTTCCAGGATGAAGAAGCCGAAGATGCCGGCCAGGACGGTGCCGCTCACCGCCTGGAAACTGCCCGCGTGTTCGAGGGCATGCGGCAGGACTTCCAGAAAGGCCGCGCCCAGCAGGGCGCCGATGGCATAGCTGACCATCACCGGCACCCACTCCGCCTTGAGTTTCAGCGCCACCCCCGCCAGCAACACGGAGAGCAGGCCGCCGGCGGCGCTGGCGAGGAGGATGACGGTGAGCAGGGACATGGCGGGCGTTGCCGGAAAATGCGGGATTCTAGCCGCTTCCGGGCGAACCCTCGATCCAGATCAGGCTGGCCATGCGGCCGGTTTGGCCATCGCGCCGGTAGGAGAAGAAGCGCCGCGCATCCTTGAAGGTGCAGGACGCATCCGCGTACACCCGTTCGACGCCGACAGCCGCGAGGCGGATGCGGGCCAGCACCCGCAGGTCGGCCAGCCACTTGCGCGGCGATTCGTCCAGCGTGCCGGGCAAGGCCGGACGGAAGGCGATGCCGGCCAGCGGGTTGCCGGCGACGAAAGCTTCCCGCACTTCCTCGCCCACCTCGAAACTGCCGGGACCGATGGCCGGCCCCAGCCAGGCCAGGATGCGTTCCGGCGCCACGCGCATGGCCCGCACCGTTTCTTCCAGCACGCCGGCGGCCAGGCCGCGCCAGCCGGCGTGGGCGGCGGCCACCACTTTGCCGGCATCGTCGCAGAACAACACCGGCAGGCAATCGGCGGTGAGCACCGCGCAGACCAGGCCGGGCTGCCGCGTCAGGCTCGCATCCGCCTCCGGGGTGACTTCCCCCCGTTGGAAATGGAGAGTTGGGGGAGATTCAGACACCTCCCCTGTCGCCCCCTTCAATGCCGATAGCGAACTTTGCATGGGGGGAAGCGAAACCTCAACCACCCGTATGCCATGCACCTGGTTCAGCCACAGCGGTTCCGACGGCAACGCCTGGCGCAGGATGCGCCGGTTTTCCGCCACGGCGGCGGGCGCGTCGCCGACGTGGGCGGCGGGGTTCATGCTGTCGTAAGGCGAGACGCTGACGCCGCCGGCGCGGCTGGTGACCAGGGCGCGCACGCCGGCGGGAGCCGGCCAGTCGGGGACGATCCAGTCAGGGTGCATCGGCTTGCTCCAGTTCGCTCAGGAGACGACGGAAATCCTCGGGCGGCGGCGCCTCCCACTCCATGGCTGCGCCGGTGACCGGGTGCTTGAGCCCCAGCCGCACCGCATGCAGGGCCTGGCGCTGGAAACCGGCGGTGGCCTGCGGTCGGCGGCCGCGATACACCGGATCGCCGAGCAGGGGATGGCCGAGATGGGCGAGATGCACCCGGATCTGGTGGGTGCGGCCGGTCGCCAGGCGGCACTCCACCCAGGCGGCGCGGGCGTACTGGCGCAACACCTTCCAGTAGGTCAGGGCCGGCTTGGCGCCCGCCGCGCCCTCGGCCAGCACGGCCATTTTCGTGCGCTGGGTGGGATGGCGGCCGATGGCGGCTGCCACCTCGCCCTCGGCGCGGGCGAACACGCCCAGGGCCACGGCCCAGTAAATCCGCTTCACCTCGCGCGCCTGCAGGTCGCGCACCAGGCGGGTCTGCGCCTCCAGGGTCTTGGCCACCACCATGAGGCCGCTGGTGTCCTTGTCCAGGCGATGCACGATGCCCGCCCGCGGCAGGGTGGCGGCGCCGGGCACGTGATGCAGCAGGGCGTTGAGCAGGGTGCCCTGCCAGTTGCCGGCGCCGGGATGGGTGACCAGTCCGGCCGGCTTGTCGATGACCAGGATGGCTTCGTCCTCGTAGACCATGTCGAGGCCGATGGCCTCGGCGCTGAACGCGCTCTCGCCCCCCCACACCTTCTGCCGGCGGCTGGCCGGTACGCCGCCCAGGGTGACGTGGCCGGCCTCGATCCAGCCCTGCAGTCGGCTGCGGGAATACTCCGGCAGCAGTTCAGCCAGGCTTTGGTCCAGGCGTCTGCCGGCATGCTCCTGGGGAATCACCAGGCGTTGGCGGGAGGTCATCGGGGGCAGTCGGTGAGCGGGTGCGCGGGTATAATCCGCGCCTCTTGTTGGGGATCGAAATGCCACGAATTCTAGCCTTGACCTGGTCAAAACTCCGTCTTCCCTTCCTGTTCGCGCTGCTGCTCGGCCTGTCCACGGGGTGCGGCCTGCTACCCGAACAGATCGACGAAACCAAGAACTGGTCGGCCTCCAAGCTCTACTACGCGGGCAAGGATGCGCTCTCCGATGGCGACTACGCAAAGGCCGTCCGGCTGTTCGAGACCCTGGAGGCGCGCTATCCCTACGGCGCCTTCGCGCAGCAGGCCAAGCTGGAAGTGGCCTACGCCTACTACAAGGACAACGAACCGGCTTCCGCCGTCGCCGCCGCCGAGCGCTTCATCAAGCTGCATCCCAATCATCCGCACGTGGATTACGCCTATTACCTGCGTGGGCTGGCCAATTTCGTCGAGGATCGCAGCCTGTTCGCGCGCTTGGGCGAACAGGACATGAGCGACCGCGATCCCAAGTCCGCGCGTGAAGCCTTCGACGCCTTCCAGCAACTGGCGGCGCGCTTTCCGCAGAGCAAGTACACCCCCGATGCGGTGGCGCGCATGAAATACCTGGTCAACGCCCTCGCCTCCAGCGAGGTGCACGTGGCCAACTACTATTACAAGCGCGGCGCTTACGTCGCCGCCGTCAACCGCGGCAAGTATGTGCTCGAGCATTACCGGCAATCGCCGGCGGTGGAGGAAGCCCTGGCGGTCATGGCCAAGAGCTATGAAAAGCTCGGTCTCAACGACCTGCGCGACGACACCCTGCGCGTACTCAAGCTGAATTTCCCCAACAGCCCCTATCTGGGTGGCGAGTTCAAGTCTCGCGAAAAGGCCTGGTGGAAGTTCTGGTAGGAAATCAGGGGCAAGGTTCAAGCTTCAAGATACAAGGAAAAGCATGGAGCATTCGGTCAGCGTGGCTTTCTGCCTTGCACCTTGCACCTTGAATCTTGCACCTTGAATCTTGAATCTTGCATCTTGCGCCTGACCCGCTGAATGGTTGCCCACGCCCTCACCCTGGCGCCCAATGATGCGGAATCCTGGCTTGCCAGCCTGGAGGGGCGCTTTCCGGCCGAGCAGATTCAGATCCTGACCCGCGCCGCCGAGTGGCTCGCGGACCACGGTGGCGAGGAAACGGCGGACACCGGCGAGCCGCTCATCGCCCACAGCCTGGGCACCGCCGCCCTGCTCGCGGGCATGCGCTTCGACGCGGAAACCGTGGCGGCCGCCCTGCTCTGCGGCCTGCCGGAAAAGTCCGTGAAGCGCGACTCCCTGCTGGCCCGCTTCGGTCCCCATCTCACCGCGCTGGTGGAAGGGGCGGCGAAGCTGTCGCGCATGGACACCCTGTTCACCCACCTCAACGCCGAGGGCGGCCAGAGCGAGGCCCTGCGCCAGATGCTGTTGGCCATGACCGATGACATCCGCGTGGTGTTCATCAAGCTGGCGGAACGCGCTCAGGCCCTGCGCGAACTGGCCGACGGCGATGAAAGCCTGCGCCGCAAGATCGCCACCGACGTGCGCGAACTCTACGCGCCCCTGGCCAACCGACTGGGCGTGTGGCAGCTGAAGTGGGAACTGGAAGACCTCTCCTGCCGCTATCTCGAACCGGAAACCTACCGGCAGATCGCCAAACTCCTGGACGAACGCCGCCTCGACCGGGAGTGGTACATCGACCAAGTGGTGCGGCAACTGGGCGCCGCCCTGCAAGCCGAGGGCCTCGCCGGCCATTCGATCAGCGGCCGCCCCAAGCACATCGCCAGCATCCTGGCGAAGATGCGCAAGAAGCGCCTGTCCTTCGACGAGGTCTTCGACGTACGCGCCCTGCGCGTGCTGGTCCCGGACGTCAAGGACTGTTTCCATGTGCTGGGCCTGGTGCACAGTCTCTGGCAACCCATTCCCGGCCAGTTCGACGACTACATCTCGCGCCCCAAGGGCAATGGCTACAAGAGTCTGCATACCGCCGTGGTGGGGCCGGAGAACAAGGCCCTGGAGGTGCAGATCCGCACCTTCGACATGCACCAGGAAGCCGAGCTGGGCGTCGCCGCGCACTGGCGCTACAAGGAAGGCGGCGGCAAGGGCGGCGGCGACGGGGCGCAGGACAAGATCGCCTGGCTGCGCCAGTTTCTCGCCTGGAAGCAGGAAATCGCCGACAGCCACGAACTGGCCCAGCATTTCCGCAACGAATTGTTCCAGGATGAAGTGTTCGTGCTCACCCCGCAGGGCAAGGTCATCGCCCTGGCGACCGGCGCCACGCCACTGGATTTCGCCTATGCGGTGCACACCGAGCTGGGCCACCGCTGCCGCGGCGCCAAGGTGGACGGCGCGCTGGTGCCCCTGGACACCACCCTGGCCACCGGCCAGCGCGTGGAAATCCTCACCGTCAAGCAGGGCGGCCCCAGCCGCGACTGGCTCAATCCGCACCTGGGCGTGCTGAAGACCCACCGCGCGCGCGCCAAGGTGCGGCAATGGTTCAAGCAGCAGGACCACGACACGCATGTGCAGGAAGGCCGCGAACTGCTGGACCGCGAAGTGCGCCGCCTGAACCTGCTCAACGCCAATCTCGACAAGATCGCCGCCCGCCTCAAATTCCCCGGCCCGGACGAACTCTGCGCCGCGCTGGGACGTGGCGATCTGGGCATCGGCCAGCTCGACCGCGCCCTGCAGGAGGAATTCGCGCCGCCCCAGGAAAAACCGCTGGTGGCGGCCTCGCGGCGGCGGGACGACGCCGGCGGCGTGCTGGTGGAGGGCGAGCCGGGCCTGCTCACGCACATGGCGGGCTGCTGCAAGCCGGCGCCGCCCGACGCCATCGTCGGCTACACCACGCAGGGCCACGGCGTCACCATCCACCGCGCCGACTGCCCGATGGTGACCCACCTGCCGGAGGACAAGCGGGCGCGACTGCTGCGCGCGGAATGGGGCGGGCGCGACGATCAGGTGTTCGCGGTGGATGTGGAGCTGCTGGCGCAGGACCGGCCGGGCCTGCTGAAGGACGTCTCGGAAATCCTGTCGCAGGAAAAAATCAACGTCGTCCGCCTCAACACCCTCTCCCAGCACGATACGGCGCGCATGGAATTCACCCTGGAAGTGCGCGACCTGACCCAGCTCACCCGCTTTCTGACGCGGGCGGGCCATGTCCGCGGCATGCACGAGACGCGCAGAAAATAGGGCTTGCCTCTGTATTTCGAGCCCCCGCTGGGGGTATGCTTCACCTGAAGCCCACCGATACGGGCTTTTCCCGACACACAGCGACATCCCGGAGGAGCCATGCGGCGTTTTTTGTTGGTGCTTGCCCTGCTGCCAATCGCCTTCGTCGCGCCTGCGCAAGCGGCGGGTGGCCTGATCCAGGACCATCGCATCGTCATCCCGGTGAGCAAGGCGGAGCGGAATCTGCTGCTCCTGGAAATGCGCGAGTACCTGCACGGGCTGCACGCCATCCAATACGCTCTGGCCAGCAAGGACACGAAAACCCTCGACCTCGTCGCCAGGGACATGGCGCCGCGACTGGAACGCCTGCCCGCCAGCCTGCGCGAGCGCTTCCCCGAGGATTTCACGCAACTGGCCATCGCCCAGAAGGAAGCCTTCCTGGCCCTGGCGCGCCTGAGCGGTACCGAACTCGACGTCGGCGCCGCGCTGGAACAGACCGGGGAAATCATCACCTATTGCTCCGGCTGCCACGATACCTACCGCTTCGAAATCCGGACCGCGCCCGCGCGCCGTAAATAGCGGCTCACCGGTATTTACCGAGCCAGCAGAATGCGGGCCAGATCCAGGTCTCGCGGATAGGTGACCTTGAGGTTGCCCGCGTCGCTTTCCACCAGTTTCGGCGCGTAGCCCGCGAGTTCCAGCGCGGAAGCTTCGTCGGTGACCTCCGCACCCGCCCTTTCCAGGGCCGCGCGCAGCAGGCCGTGGCGGAACATCTGCGGGGTCTGCGCGGCCCACAGTCCGGCGCGCGGCACAGTCTCGGCGATGCGCGCGTCTTCCGCCGCCCGCTTCAGGGTATCCGCCACCGGCATGGCGAGGATGCCGCCCACCGCGTCGTCATCCACTTCGGCGATCAACTTGTCGAGCAGGGCCTGACTCAGGCAGGGTCGCGCCGCGTCGTGCACCAGCACCCAGTCCGTCGACCCCACTTCGCCCGCCATCGCCGCCAGACCGTTGAGCACGCTTTGCGCGCGGGTGGCGCCGCCGACCCGCCAGACCACGAGCTTGTCGAAGCCCGACCAGTCATGGCCGGACCACCAGCCATCCTCGGCGGAGAGCACCACGTGCATGCCGGCGATGCCGGCATGCCGCTGGAAGGCGTCGAGGGCATGCCAGAGCATGGGGCGGCCGAGGATGTCCAGGTACTGCTTGGGATGCCCCGCGCCCATGCGGGCGCCCACGCCGGCGGCGGGCAGCAGGGCGAATCGATTGATCATCCTTGATTCCTCGGTTGAACACGTGCGCAGGCGCGGCTGTGCGGGTGGCTGGCGCGAAGCGACGACGCGGCGGGGTCGTTCCCCGCGAGGAGAAGCGACAAAGCCAGGCGCGCGCACGGACGTGCAGGCGGGCGTGTAGCGGGCTCAACCGAATAATGCGCGCGATCGAAGGCACAAACGTCAGCAGGCACGCGGCCTCGGGATGGTAAAACAGCGGTCAACCGAGGAATCAAGGATCATCACTTGTAAGGGGCGGGAACTGCCCTAGATTCTAATTGAGAGCCACCCACATGATGAGGCGAGGTCCACAGTGCGAGTACGTTCACCAGCCGTCGCGGGCATGTTCTACCCGGCCCGGCCCGAGGATCTGCGTCACGCCCTGCGCGAGGCCTTCACACAAGCCAGGACGGGCGAGGGCTGGCGTCCCAAGGCGCTGATCGCGCCGCATGCCGGGTACCTCTATTCCGGTCCGGTCGCCGCCTCCGCCTACGCCCTGCTCGCCCCCTTGCGCGATGTCGTGCGGCGGGTGGTGCTGCTGGGTCCGGTGCATCGCGTCTGGGTGGACGGGCTGGCCCTGCCCGGCGTCGAAGCCTTCGCCACGCCGCTGGGCACTGTGCCCCTGGACGCGGCGGCCATCGCCGCGATCGCCGATCTGCCGCAGGTGGAGGTCTCGCCCGCCGCGCACGCGATGGAACATTCCCTGGAAGTGCACCTGCCCTTCCTGCAGAGCGTGCTCGGCGATTTCCGCCTGGTGCCCCTGGCCGTCGGCGGCGCCAGCGCCGAGGCGGTGGCCGAGGTGCTGGAGCGCCTGTGGGGCGGCGACGAAACCCTGATCGTGGTGAGTTCCGACCTCTCCCACTTCCTGCCCTACGCCGAGGCGGCGCGCGTCGACCAGGTCACGGCGCAGGCGGTGTTGCGGCTGGATCCCCATCTCGTCGGCGAGCAGGCCTGCGGCGCCCATCCCCTCAACGGCCTGTTGCTGGCGGCGCGGCGCCACGGTCTCGCCAGCCACCTGCTGGATCTGCGCAATTCCGGCGACACCAGCGGCGACCGCTCACGCGTCGTCGGCTACGGCGCCTTCGCCCTGACGCAGCCGGAAACGGCAATTCGCCATGCGCACTGAGCCCGCCCCCCGCGCCCCGCGCGGCGCCTTGCTGATCGCCCTGGCCCGCGCCGCCATCGCCCGCCAGCTCGGCGAGGCGGTGGGCGAGATGCCGCATCCGCCCTGGCTGGACGAAGCCGGCGCGGTGTTCGTCACCCTCACCCGGCATGGCGACTTGCGCGGCTGCATCGGTTCCCTGAGCGCGCGCCGTCCCCTGGGCCGCGATCTGGAGGCCAACGCGCGCGCCGCCGCCTTCGACGATCCACGCTTTCCGCCGCTGGGGCGCGACGAGTGGCCGGATCTCCGCGTCGAGGTCTCGCTGCTGTCGGCGGCCGAACCCCTGCCCTGCGCCGACGAGGCCGATGCCCTCGCGCAGCTGCGTCCGGGCATCGACGGCGTGATCCTCGAATACGGCTGGTACCGGTCCACCTTCCTGCCCCAGGTCTGGGATCAGTTGCCGGAACCACGCGATTTCCTGGCCCACCTCAAGCGCAAGGCCGGCCTCGCGCCCGATTTCTGGGCGAAGGGCATGAAGCTTGCCCGCTACACGGTGGAGAAATTCAAGGAGGGCGAAGTATGAACCTGCCCGAATCCAGCCACCCCGCGCGCTGGTGGCATGCCCTGGACGACGGCCGCATCCAGTGCGACCTCTGCCCGCGCGACTGCAAGTTGCACGAGGGCCAGCGCGGCGCCTGCTTCGTGCGCAGGATGGAACACGGCCGCATGGTGCTCACCACCTATGGCCGTAGTTCCGGCTTCTGCGTCGATCCCATCGAGAAAAAGCCCCTCAACCACTTCTACCCCGGCAGTTCCGTGCTCTCCTTCGGCACCGCCGGCTGCAACCTGGCCTGCAAGTTCTGCCAGAACTGGGACATTTCCAAATCCAAGGACATGGACCGGCTCATGGAATCCGCCAGCCCCGAGAAGATCGCAAGGGTCGCCCAACAACTCGATTGCAAGAGCGTCGCCTTCACCTACAACGACCCGGTCATCTTCGCCGAATACGCTCTCGACACCGCCGACGCCTGCCATGCCCTGGGCATCCAGACCGTGGCCGTCACCGCCGGCTTCATCCACCACGAACCCATGCTCGAGTTCTACGGCGGAATGGATGCCGCCAACGTCGACCTGAAAGGTTTCACGAACGATTTTTATGTCAAATATTGTGCCGGCCAGCTGCAGCCCATCCTGGACAGCCTGATCTTTCTCAAGCGCCATACCCGCACCTGGTTCGAGCTCACCACCCTGCTGATCCCCGGCCTCAACGACTCGGAAGCGGAAATCCGCAACCTCGTCGACTGGGTGGGCAGGGAACTGGGACCCGACGTGCCGCTGCATTTCACCGCCTTCCACCCCGACTGGAAGATGCGCGACCTCCCCCCTACCCCGCCCGCCACCCTGAGCCGGGCGCGGGCCATCGCCCTGCAGGCCGGCCTGCATTACGTCTACACCGGCAACGTGCACGACAGCGAAGGCGGCACCACCTTCTGCCCGACCTGCCATGCCGCCCTGGTGGTGCGCGACTGGTACGAAATCCCCGCCTACCGCCTGACCGACACCGGCCATTGCCCGCACTGCGGCACCGCCATCGCCGGCCGCTTCGCGCACTACGGCGGCGCCTTCGGCGCCCGGCGCATTCCGGTCAGCATGGCCATTGACGCATGAGTAGGGTCTATGAGTGTTTCCTACCGCTATTTCGATCATGAGGCCGACATCGGCATCGAGGCCGACGGCAAGACCCTGGACAAGGCCTTCGAGAACGCCGCCTGCGCCATGTTCGCCATCATGGCCGAGCCCGCCACCGTCCTGCCGGAGCGGGAAGTTCGCGTGGAATTCGAGGAAGCGGACCCGGAACTGGCTCTGGTGACCTGGCTCAACCAGTTGCTCGCCCAGGCCCGGCTGCACGGCGTCGTGCTGTGCGCCTACGAACTCCGGCACAGCGGCGTGCGCTGGCAGGGGCGCGCCTGGGGCATGCCGTGGAAAGGCGTCGGCGAGCGCGGCACCGAGGTCAAGGGCGCCACCCTGACCATGCTCAAGGTCGAGGCCATCCCGCGCGGCTGGCGGGTACGCTGCGTGGTCGACGTTTGAGTCTGAAGACATGGACCTGAGCCGCCTGCGCCGCGTCGACGACACCTGCTTCACGCTGCCCGCCTCAGCCGGTGAGTCGCGCGCGGAAGTGCGCTTCTACGGCGACCGGGAACTGCTCGCCGGCATGGATGACATGGTGCTCACCCAACTCGGTAATGTGGCCCGTCTGCCGGGGCTGGTGGGCGCGGCCATGGCCATGCCCGACGCCCACTGGGGTTACGGCTTTCCCATCGGCGGCGTCGCCGCCTTCGACGCCGACGCGGGCGGCATCGTCTCCGCAGGCGGGGTCGGCTTCGACATCTCCTGCGGCATCCGCTGCCTGCGCAGCACACTGCGTCTGGAGGATCTGGCGCCAGTCCTGCCGGCCCTCGCCGACCGGCTTTACCAAGGCATTCCCGCCGGCGTCGGCGAGGAAGGCAATCTGCGCCTGAGCCCGCGCGAGCTCGACGCGGTGATGCTCGACGGCGCCCGCTGGGCGGTAGGCCGGGGTTTCGGCACGCCGGAGGACCTCGATTTCATCGAGGAGCATGGCCGCATGGCGGACGCGCAACCGGAACAGGTTTCGGAACTGGCCAGGCGGCGCCAGCGCGGCGAGATGGGCACTCTGGGTTCCGGCAACCACTATCTGGAAGTGCAGTCCGTGGAACGCATCTTCGATGCCGCGGCGGCGCGCAGCTTTGGCTTGCGCGAGGGCGGCATCGTGGTGTCCATCCATTGCGGCTCGCGCGGCCTCGGCCACCAGATCGGCACCGACTATCTGCTCAGCCTGGCGAAGGCGGCCAGCCGTCTCGGCATTCACCTGCCGGACCGCGAACTGGCCTGCGCGCCCATCCATTCTGCCGAGGGTCGGGCTTACCTCGGCGCGATGCGCGCCGCCGCCAATGTCGCCCTCGCCAACCGCCAGATCCTCGCGCATCTGGCCCGGGAAATTTTCGCCAAGCTGCTGCCCGCGGCCCGCCTCGACACCCTCTACGACGTCTCGCACAACACCTGCAAGGCGGAAATGCACGCCGTGGACGGGCGCGAAAGGCTGCTGCACGTGCACCGCAAGGGCGCCACCCGCGCCCTCGGTCCCGGCCACCGCGAGCTTCCCCCACCCTACCGGGAAGTCGGCCAGCCGGTGATCATCGGCGGCAGCATGGGCACCGGCTCCTATGTTCTCGCCGGTACCCGCGCGAGCGAAGCCATGGCCTGGTCGTCCGCCAGCCACGGCGCCGGCCGGGCGATGAGCCGCAAGCAGGCGCTGAAACGCTGGTCGGGCCGCCCGCTCATCGAAGAACTGGGGCGGCGCGGCATCCTGATCCGCGCGCGTTCACTGCGCGGCGCCGCCGAGGAAGCGCCCGGCGCCTACAAGGATGTGGACCGGGTGGCGGAAGCCACCGAGCGCGCCGGACTGGCGCGCCGCGTGGCCTTTCTGCGCCCCCTCGTCTGCATCAAGGGCTGACCGGGTTACCGTCGTCGCGGGCCAGCAGGGTGCCGGCCGGCGCTTTCCTGGTGGGTACCCGCAGGCTACGGGGTAAACGCGTGGCCTGCCCCACCCCACCCTTGGCGATGGCGGCGCCGGGTGGCGCGCCCGCCGGCCGTTCGGCCTGCGCGCCATGCGGATGGATATAGCCGGGATGGCTGAGGCCATTGGCGGCCACCAGCAGCAGAATCGCGAGATGTTCCGAGTACATGTTTGCCTCCTTCGGTTTCCCGGCGGATGCCGGACACTCCGCAGGCTAGGCGCCGCGCTCCCCGCCCGTTAGCAAGCGGGTTGCGACCGGGACGGCCCACCCGGCGGGCCAACCTGGTTGGTGTCGGGCGGGGAAGCCGCCGTCTATGCTCACGCCCAGGTCACCCTCATGCGCGGCGGAGATTCTGCCGATAAGGAGGCATCCGTCCCCCACACGAGCCGTCGCGGCACGGCCGCCGGCACCCAGAAGCGAAGGAGAAGGTCCATGTCTTTCCTGCAGGAACAATGGCAATCCCACAGCCGCCAGCCGAGCCCGGCGCGGCGCTACAGCAGCCAGCGCGAGTTCGAGGCCGACTGGGTCGGCCGCCTGCGCCGTCGCTACGGCCTGTCGCAGGAATCCCTGGCGGTGATGGCCAGCGTCTCCGTCACCACGGTGCAGAACTGGGAAAATCCGGGCAGCCGCAAGAACATCGCCCCGCACAACCAGGATCGCCTGCGCGACATCGAACGCGAGCTGTGGATCAAGTCGCACGTCACCCTGCTCGAACCCTGCCCGCCCTTCATCCGCGCCCTGCACGACCTGCTCGCCGGCAACCGCGACAGCAGCGCGCAGGGCCTGGCCGACTACCTGGTGGCGCAGATGGACGCCAACGATGCCGAGCGCGCCCGCCTGCTGCACTGGGCCGGCCTCGCCCACAGCATCGCCGATCCCGCCTCGGCGAAGGCGCGGGAGTACCAGCGCGCCGCCCTGGCGGCCCTGGGCAGGCATCTGTCGCCGCTGTCCGCCGCCATCGAGAACGAAATCCTCGGCAGCCAGTTCGAGGATCTGCTCGCCCTGCCCGAAAGTCCGGAGCGGCGCGAGATGGGCCGCAACCTGGCCTCCGCCTGCCAGCGCCTGTATCAGCGCGACCACCAGCCGGCCTATCTCTGGAACGCGCTGGAGGTGGCCTGCCGGGCGCCGCTGGACACCGCCGCGCAATACGCGCTGCTGGGGGAACTGGCCGCGGCGCTCGGCGATGCCTCGGTGCGGCGCCGGGTGATGAGCGATCCCGCCTACGCGGCGGCGCGCGCCGCCTACGCGCCGGCCGCCGACGCCGTCTCGGTCCACTGAGCGGGTGGGAGACGACCATGACGACCACGTTCAAACTACTCCTCGGATTGCTGCTGGCCTGCGGCATCGCCCCAGCCCTGGCGGCCAACCCGGTGCCGGCGCCGAGCGCGGATATCGCATCGACCTGCGCTCCCTCCCCCGAGCATCTCGCCTGGCAACGCGTGGGCTCTCCGCTGCGCGAGGCCTGAAAAAAACGGCCGCCCTGTTACGGGCGGCCGTGATTTCGCGCATCCGCCGGCCAGAGCGGCCGGTCGCCTGGATCAGAAGGTATTCGCCATGATCGGCGCCACATCCACCTGCGGCGCATGGCACAGCGTGCAGACGTAGTGCTTGTTGGAAATGCCGAGTTCACCCTTGTCGGATTTGACGTAGTGCGCCTCTGACATGGGCGTCGGCTTGCCCTTCTCCTTCTTGCCGATCTTGCCCGGCTCCTCGTGGCATTCCAGGCATTTGTTCAACTTGGCGTTAACCGGCATGTACTCCTCCGCGCGGTGCGGGATCTGCGGCGGCGCGTCCTCCCAGGAGCGCGGCAGTATCCCCGCAACCTTGGGATCGAGATCGCGGTACTCGAAGGCGGCGGGCGCGGGATCGTCGAACACGCTGACCGGCGACAGGCCGAGACTGTCGTCGAGCACGGCCAGATCGCCGACGGCGTAACTTCCGAGCGCGAAGGTCGACAGCGCGGCAAGCATGAGCAGTTTCTGTTTCATCTGAGTTCTCCTCGCATCAGACCTTGTAAACCTTGACGGCGCTCTTCTTGTAGTCGCTTTCCTTCGAGATGGGGCAGGCGGCATCGATGCAGATCTTGTTCACCTGCACCCCCTCGTCGAAGAACGGCGCGTACACCGTACCCTTGGGCATGGTGT
>JBBIIR010000008.1:0-16058 GCA_037446455.1 Hydrogenophilales bacterium
TAACACCTTGATGGAATAGGGGAATTCTATCCAGGACGGGGAGGAGGGCACCCCGCCCGGGAGAGTTCCCGGCGCAGACGCGCGCCGCCTGTGGCGTAAACGAGGCGGACCGGCGGCGCCGGGCCGGCCGCGTCGCCGGTTGGCGCGCCGCTTCAGTCCGCCTGCTTGCGCAGGAAGGCCGGGATGTCGAGGGTATCGATCCCGGCCGCCTGCGCCATTTCCACCGCCGCCTGGTTGCCGCGCCGGCTGCCGGCCTGACGGAAGGTGGTGGGCATGTCGTAGTCGCGCCCCGGATCGTAGCCGCCACCGCCCAGCACCGGCATGCCGTCGGTGCCGTTCAGCGGCGGCGCCATGGGTTCGACGATCTTGATCACCGGCGGTTTGGCCAGGCTGCGCACCGGGTTGCCCAGACCGGTGGCGACCATGGTGACGCGCAGGCTGCCGCCCATGGCCTCGTCGATCGAGGTGCCGACGATCACCGTCGCCTCCTCGGCGGCGAAGCCCTGGATGGTGTTCATGACCTCGTAGTACTCCTCCATGGTCAGGGAGTCGTCGGCGGTGATGTTCACCAGCACGCCGCGCGCGCCCTTGAGGTCGACGTTCTCCAGCAGCGGGCTGGCGACGGCGGCTTCGGCCGCCTCGCGCGCGCGTTCCTCGCCGGCGGAGGAGGCGGAACCCATCATGGCCATGCCCACCTCGCTCATCACCGTCTTCACGTCGGCGAAGTCGACGTTGATCATGCCCGGGTTGCTGATGATCTCGGCGATGCCGGAGACGGCGGAATGCAGCACCTCGTTGGCGGCGACGAAGGCGTCGGTCAGCTTGGTCTTGGGTCCCAGCACCTGGATCAGCTTTTCGTTGGGGATGACGATGAGGCTGTCGACGTGCTCGGAGAGGGCCTTCAGCCCGGCTTCCGCCGAGCGCGAGCGCTTGGCCTGCTCGAAAATGAAGGGCTTGGTCACCACGGCCACCGCCAGGATGCCGAGATCCTTGGCCACCTCCGCCACCACCGGCGCCGCGCCGGTGCCGGTGCCGCCGCCCATGCCGGCGGCGATGAACAGCATGTCGGCGCCGTCGATCATCTCGGCGATGCGCTCGCGGTCCTCCAGCGCCGCCTCGCGGCCCACCTCCCAGCGCCCGCCGGCGCCCAGGCCCTTGGTGGCCGAGTTGCCGATCTGCAACTGGATCGGCGCCTTGTTGCGCTTGAGCGCCTGGGCGTCGGTGTTGACGGCGATGAATTCGACGCCGTTCATGCCCTTGCCGATCATGTGGTCCACGGCGTTGCCGCCGCAGCCGCCTACGCCGATGACCTTGATCACGGCTTCCTGGGTTTGCATGTCTTCGAGTTCAAACAACATCTTGAGTCCCTCCTTCGGTTACGCGCGCGCGGTTGAAACAAAGCACGCCGGATCGCTCCGGCGATTCAGAAATTCTGTTGGAACCATGTCTTCATCCTTTCCAGGGTCTGGCGGAAGCCGGCCCCCTGGATGCGGGCCGCCTCGTCGATCTCGTGGCGCTCCAGGCCGTTGAGCAGCAGGCCGACGCCGGTGGCGAAGCGGGGATTGCGCACCCGCTCGGAGAAGCCGCCGATGTATTCCGGCACGCCGATGCGCACCGGCATGTGGAACACCTCCTCGGCCAGCTCCACCATGCCCCGCATCAGGCTGGAGCCGCCGGTGAGGACGATGCCGCTGGAGATCTGCTCCTCGAAGCCGGAGCGGCGCAGTTCCGCCTGCACCAGGCTGAACAGCTCTTCCACGCGCGGCTCGATGACCTCCGACAGCAGTTGCTTGGAGAGCATGCGCGGGCCGCGCTCGCCGATGCCGGGCACCTCGATCATCTCCTTGGGATCGGCCAGCTGGCGCAGGGCGATGCCGTGCTGGATCTTCAGGTCCTCCGCCTCGCGCGTCGGCGTGCGCAGGGTCATGGCGATGTCGTTGGTGACCTGGTCGCCGGCGATGGGGATGACCGCCACGTGCTGGATGGCGCCGCGCGTGAAGACGGCGATGTCGGTGGTGCCGCCGCCGATGTCGACGATGCACACGCCGAGATCCTTCTCGTCGTCGTTCAGCACGGAATGGCTGGAGGCCAGGGGCTGCAGCACCAGATCCTTGACCTCGAGGCCGCAGCGGCGCACGCACTTGACGATGTTCTGCGCGGCGGACACCGCGCCGGTGACGATGTGCACCTTCACCTCCAGGCGCACGCCGGACATGCCCAGCGGTTCGCGCACGCCGTCCTGGCCGTCGATGATGTATTCCTGCGGCAGCACGTGCAGCACCTGCTGGTCGGCGGGGATGTTGAGCGCCCGCGCGATCTCGATGACGCGGTCCATGTCGGCCTGCGAGACCTCGCGGTCGCGGATGGGCAGCATGCCGCTGGAGTTCTGCGCCTTGATGTGGCTGCCGGCGATGCCGGTGTAGACGTGGGTGATCTTGCAGTTGGCCATCAGCTCGGCCTCTTCCAGGGCGCGCTGGATGGCGGAGACGGTGGCCTCGATGTTCACCACCACGCCCTTTTTCAGGCCGCGCGAGGGCGACTGGCCCATGCCGAGGATGTTGAGGCCGCCTTCCGGCGTGGCCTCGGCGACCAGGGCGACGATCTTCGAGGTGCCGATGTCGAGGCCGACGATCAGATCCTTGCTTTCCGTGATTTTCTTCATGCCTGTCCTGCCTGCCTTGCTTGCCGCGATAGGCCCGGCCTGGGTTGGACCTCGCCGGCGAAACCGTTGGGGTAGCGCATGTCCACCCTCGCGATGGGCCCTACCGCCGCCACGGCGCGGGGGTAGAAAGCGGTGAAGCGGCGCAGCCGCTCGTGCAGCTTGTCGCGGCCCAGCTCCACGCTGACGCCGCCGGACAGGCGGATGCGCCAGGATAGTCGGGCGCTCACCACCAGTTGTTCGACGCGCAAGTCGAGCGGGGCGACGATGCCGGCGAATTCGGCGTAACGGCGGGCCACCTCCTTCTGCATGCCTTCGGGCGCATAGAAGCGCGGCAGGCCGCGCCAGGGCGCCCCCGCGAACACCTCGCCGTACACGTTGAGCAGCGCCCGGTCATTCCAGGAGGCGGCGGCGCGATGGTTCTCGATGTGCACCACCAGGCGGCCCGGCCACAGCCGGCGCACGTCGGCGTTGCGCACCCAGGGCAGGCGGCCGAAGTCGTCGTGCACGCTGGCCAGGTCCATGGAGAAGAAGCCGCCCCTGAGCTTGGGCGCCAGGGCATGCGCGGCCGCCAGCGTCTCCGCGTGGGTGGCGCCGGTGATGGTGATCTGGCGGAACGGGAACCACGCGTCCAGCGCCGTGCGGCCCGCGCTCCACAGGGCGAACAGCAGGGTCGCCGCGAGGATCAGGCGGGTCAGGCGGTTGAGGGCGCGCGGGTCATCCCACATGGGCGAGCTCCAGCACGCGCAGACACAGTTCGGGGAAGTCGATGCCCGCCGCTCTCGCCGCCATCGGCACCAGGCTGTGGTCGGTCATGCCCGGCGCGGTGTTGATCTCCAGCAGGTAGGGCTTGCCGTCGTCGTCCAATAGCACGTCGACGCGGCCCCAGCCGCGGCAGCCGAGCACCGTGAAGGCCCGCCTGGCCAGGTCCCGCATGGCCGCCTCGCGCTCGGGCGGCAGGCCGCAGGGACAGAGGTAGCGGGTGTCGTCGCGGAAATACTTGGCCTCGTAGTCGTAGAACTCGTTGGCGGGCTCGATCTTCACCACCGGCAGGGCGCGCAGGTTGGCGCCTTCCCCGAGCATGCCGACGGTGTATTCGCCGCCGCCGAGGAAACGCTCGGCCAGCACCAGGTTGTCGTGTTTCGCCGCTTGCGCGTAGGCGGCGGCCAGTCCGCCCGGCGCCTTCACCTTGCTGATGCCGACGCTGGAGCCCTCGTTGGCCGGCTTCACGAACAGGGGCAGGCCCAGTTGCCGTTCCACCGCGGCGAAGTCGCTGTCGGCGTCGAGCAGGGCGTAGTCCGGCACCGGCAGGCCGGCGCCGCGCCAGAGCAGCTTGCTGCGCCACTTGTCCATGCCCACCGCCGAAGCCATGACGCCGCTGCCGGTGTAGGGAATGCCCATGAGTTCGAGCGCGCCCTGGGCGGTGCCGTCTTCGCCGCCGCGCCCGTGCAGGATGAGGAAGACGCGGTCGAAGCCCGCGCGCTTGAGGTCCGCCAGGGGCCGATCGGCCGGGTCGAAGGCCTGCGCGTCCACACCCCGGCTCTGCAGGGCGGCCAGCACCGCATGGCCGCTCTTCAGGGAAATCTCCCGCTCCGCCGAGGCGCCGCCGAACAACACGGCGACCTTGCCGAAGGCGTGAGGCGTGCGGCGTGAGGCGTGAGGCGTGGACGTCATCGGGCACACCTGACCGGGGTTGCTTGATTCGCACGCTGGATACCAGCCCTAGCCAGGCCAAGCCCAGCGCCGGGCGAACGCCTCACGCCTAACGCCTCACGCCTCACGCAAAATGCCTCACGCCTCACGCTCGCTCTCCAATGATCCTCACTTCCGTGACCAATTCCACCCCGGATTTCCGCGCCACGCGCGTGCGCGCCTCCTCGATCAGGGCCTCGATGTCGGCCGCCGTGGCGCCGCCGGTGTTGACGATGAAATTCGCGTGCTTCTCCGAGATCTGGGCGCCGCCGATGCGATGGCCCTTGAGGCCGCAGGATTCGATGAGGCGGGCGGCGAAATCGCCGGGCGGGTTGCGGAACACGGAGCCGGCGTTGGGCAGCTCCAGCGGTTGGGTGGCGAGGCGCTTGTCGAGCAGGCGCTTGATCTCCTCCCGCGCCTGCGTGCAATCGCCCTTGGGGAACATGAACCAGGCGGCGACGAACCATTCCTCGCGCGGTTCGCGCCTCGCCACGTGGCGGTAGGCCACCTGGAAATCCTTGGGGGCCCGCCGGGTGATGCGGCCCTGACGATCGATGGTCAGCACCTGGGTGACGAATTCCCAGGTGTCGTGGCCGTAGCAGCCCGCGTTCATGGCCAGCGCCCCGCCCACCGTGCCGGGAATGCCGGCGAGGAATTCCGCGCCCACCAGGTCGTGGGTGGCGGCGAAGCGCGCCACCTTGGGGCTGGCCACGCCGGCCTCGGCATACACCACGCCGAAGCGGCCGCTGTCCTGGCCGGCCCAGCCGTCCCGCCGGCGCTGCTCGATGGCGATGTGGCGCAGGGCGCCGTGCAGGTGGATGACGGTGCCGCGCAGGCCGCCGTCGCGCACCAGCAGGTTGCTGCCCAGGCCGATGAACCAGATCGGTTCGTCCCGCTCCAGGCCGGCCAGGAAGGCGGCCAGGTCGTCCAGGCTGGCCGGGGTGTACAGGCGGTCGGCGCGACCGCCGACGCGCCAGCTGGTGTAGCGGCTCATGTCCGCGTCCGTTTCCAGCGTGCCCTGCGAACCCGGGGTGCCGGGAGGAATGCGGGGGGGAGACATGGGGCTGTCGACCATCATTCTTTCCGCGAGGATCATGGTTTGTTGTCTTCCTGGCTGCCCAGGGCGGCCAGCCGGGCCGGCACCTGGCCGATGGAACCGGCGCCCATGGTCAGCACCACGTCGCCGTCCTGGATGAAATCCGCCAAGGTGGCGGGCAGATCGTTGACGTCGGCGACAAATACCGGCTCCACCTTGCCGGCGACGCGCACCGCCCGCGCCAGGCCGCGGCCGTCGGCGGCGACGATGGGGGCTTCGCTGGCGGCGTAAACCTCGGTGAGCAACAGGGCGTCGGTTTGCGACAGCACCTGCACGAAGTCCTCGAACAAATCCCGCGTGCGCGTGTAGCGGTGCGGCTGGAAGGCCAGCACCAGGCGGCGTCCGGCGAAGGCGCCGCGGGCGGCGGCCAGGGTCGCGCGCATCTCCACCGGGTGGTGGCCGTAGTCGTCGACCAGGGTGAAGCGGCGGCCGTCGGCCAGGCGGATCTCGCCGTAGCGCTGGAAGCGCCGGCCGACGCCGCTGAAGCCGGCGAGGGCGCGTTGCACCGCCGCGTCCGGCACCTGCAACTCCCAGGCCACGGCGATGGCCGCCAGGGCGTTGAGCACGTTGTGCAGGCCGGGCAGGTTGAGGGTCACCTCGATGGGCGAGCGGGTGCCGTTGCGCAATGCGGTGAAGCGCATGCGGCCATCCTCGGAGCGGATGTCCACCGCCTGGATGGCGCAGTCGTCGCCGGTGCCGTAGGTCATCACCGGCTTGGTGATGCGCGGCAGCAGGCCGCGCACCACCGGGTCGTCGGCGCAGAGGATGGCCATGCCCCAGAACGGCAGGCGGTGCAGGAACTCGACGAAGGCGCCCTTCAGCCGCTCGAAATCATGGCCGTAGGTCTCCATGTGGTCGGCGTCGATGTTGGTGACGATGGACACCACCGGCGACAGGTAAAGGAAGGAGGCGTCCGATTCGTCGGCTTCCGCCACCAGCCATTCGCTCTGCCCCAGGCGGGCGTTGCCGCCGGCCGCCGGGCCGTCCCAAGGCCGGCGTGCCGCCCCCTCGGGGGGCAGCGCAGCGTGGGGGCTGTCCACTCCGGCCGCCGGGCCGTCCCAAGGCCGGCGTGCCGCCCCCTCGGGGGGCAGCGCAGCGTGGGGGCTGTCCACTCCGGCCGCCGGGCCGTCCCAAGGCCGGCGTGCCGCCCCCTCGGGGGGCGGCGCAGCGTGGGGGCTGTCCACTCCGGCGGCGAGCAGCTTGCCGCCGATGACGAAGGTGGGGTCGATGCCGGCCTCGTTGAGGATGCTGGCGATCAGGCTGGTGGTGGTGGTCTTGCCGTGCGTGCCGGCGACGGCGATGCCCTGCTTGAAGCGCATCAACTCGGCCAGCATCATGGCGCGCGCCACCACCGGGATGTGTTTTTCGCGGGCCGCCAACACTTCCGGGTTGTCGTCGCGGATGGCGGTGGACATCACCAGTACGTCGGCGTCGCTGACGTGCTCCGCCGCGTGGCCCTGGAACACCGTGGCGCCCATGTCGGCGAGGCGCCGGGTGGCCGCGTTGCTGACGCCGTCGCTGCCGGAGATGGCGTAGCCCTGGTTGAGCAGCACCTCGGCGATGCCGCTCATGCCGGCGCCGCCGATGCCGACGAAGTGGATGCGGTTGACCTTGTGCTTCAAGGCAGGGTCCTTGCATCGGGGAAACGGGAAAAGGGAAAAGGGAAACGCAAAGCCGCGCCCCGGTTACTCGTTTCCCTTTTCCCGTTTCCCTTTTCCCGAGTTACACGCATTTCGCCAACTCCTTGACCACCCGCGCCACGCTGGACGTCGCCTCCGGCTTGGCCAGGGCGCGGGCTTTCTGCGCTCGTTCCAGCAGCGCCTGCCGCGTCAATCCGCCCAGCCATTCCGCCAGGCTCGCGGCATCCAGGTCCTTTTGCTGCATGAGCCAGGCCGCGCCCTGGTCGGCCAGGCAGCGGGCGTTGGCGGTCTGGTGGTCGTCGACGGCGTAGGGAAAGGGCACGAACAGCGCGGCCGAGCCGCTGGCGGCGATTTCCGCGACGGTGAGCGCGCCGGCGCGGCAGATGACCACGTCGGCCCAGGCCAGGGCCGCCGCCATGTCCTCGATGAAGGCCAGGCACTCGCTTGCTACGCCCGCCGCCGCGTAATTGGCCTGGAGCGCATCGAGATGCTTGCCGCCGGACTGATGGCGCAGCAGCGGCCGCGCCGCTTCCGGCAGCCGGGCGATGGCCCGCGGCACCAGTTCGTTCAGGGCCGCCGCGCCCAGGCTGCCGCCCACCACCAGCAGATGCAGCGGGCCGCCGCGGCCGGCCATGCGCGCGGCGGGATCGGGCAGGGCGGCGATGGCCGGACGCACCGGGTTGCCCACCCATTCGCCCTTTTTCGCCAGCGGCGAATCGGGGCTGGCCAGCGGCAGGCCTAGCAGGATGCGGTCGGCGACGTGGGCCAGCACCTTGTTGGTGAGGCCGGCGATGGCGTTCTGTTCGTGAATGACCAGGGGCTTGCCCAAGAGGCTGGCCATCATGCCGCCGGGGAAGGCGACGTAGCCGCCCAGACCCAGGGCCACGTCGGGCCGTTCGCGGAAGATGGCGCGGGCCGCCTGCCAGAAGGCGGCGAGCAGGAAGACGGGTAGCGGCAGCTTGGCGAGCAGGCCCTTGCCGCGCACCCCGGCCATTTTCACCCAGGCCATGTCGAAGCCCTTTTCCACCGCCAGCTTGGCTTCCATGCCGGCCCGCGTGCCCAGCCAGACCACGCGCCAGCCGTCGTCGCGCAGGCTTTCGGCGACCGCCAGCGCCGGCATGACGTGGCCGCCGGTGCCGCCGGCCATGATGAGGACGGTGCGGGAAACGGGAAATGGGGAACGGGAAACGTCCGGCCCCGTGGTGTTCCCACGTTTCCCGTTTCCCGTTTCCCGTTTCCCCCAGTTCACGCCTTCTTCCCCCGCATCAGGCACCTATTCTCGAAATCCACCCGCAGCAGGACCGCCAAGGCCAGACAGTTGGCGACGATGCCGGAGCCGCCGTAGCTCATCAGCGGCAGGGTGAGGCCCTTGGTGGGCAGCAGGCCGAGATTCACGCCCATGTTGATGAAGGCCTGGGCGCCCATCCAGACGCCGACGCCCTGCGCCACCAGGGCGGCGAAGTTGCGGCCCATGAGGCCCGCCTGCCAGCCGATGGAGAAGGCGCGCCAGGTCAGCCAGGCGAACAGGGCGATGACGGTGAGCACGCCGATCAGTCCGAGTTCCTCGCCGATGACGGCAAGCAGGAAATCGGTGTAGGCCTCGGGCAGGTAGAACAGCTTCTCGACGCTGTCGCCCAGGCCGACGCCGGTGAGTTCGCCGCTGCCCAGGGCGATGAGGGCGTGCGACAGCTGGTAGCCGGCGCCGTAGGGATCCTTCCAGGGATTCAGGTAGCCCAGCACCCGTTCGTAGCGGTACTCGGAGGTGACGATCATGAGCACGAAGCCGATGGCGAGCAGGATGGACAGCCCGAAGAACAGCCGCGCGTTGAAGCCGCCGAGGAACAGGATGGCCATGGCGATGGCGACGATCACCACCAGGGCGCCGAAGTCGGGTTGCATCAGCAACAGTCCGCCGATGCCCAGCATCACCAGGAACATGGGCAGGAAACCCTTCCTCAGGTTCTGCATGTAGGCCGCCTTGCGCACCGTGTAGTCGGCGGCGTAGAGGATGGTGGCGAACTTCATCAGCTCGGAGGGCTGCAGGTTGCCCAGGGAGCCCAGCGGAATCCAGCGCCGGCTGCCGTTCACCTCCTTGCCGATGAAGGGGATCAGCACCACCACCAGCAGCGCGGCGCAGCACATGAACAGATAGGGCGCCAGGGCCTGCCAGGTCGGCGTGGGAATCTGCAAGGCGGCGTAGCCGGCGCCCAGCGCGATCACCAGATACATGGCGTGGCGGATCAGGTAGAAGGAAGACTGGTTGCCGGCGGACTTGGCCTCGGCGATGGCGACGGAAGCCGAATACACCATGACCAGGCCCAGCATGAGCAGAGCCAGGGCGGCGAACACCAGCCCCCAGTCGTAAGGGGTGAGGGCCGTGCGCTTGAGGGCGGCGTTATGGAACATGACCCGCTCCCGACGCTTGGCCGCCCGCCGCCAGTTTGTGCACCGCGGCGATGAATACCTCGGCGCGGTGGGCGTAGTTGCGGAACATGTCCCAGCTCGCGCAGGCCGGCGACAGCAACACGGCATCGCCGGGTTGCGACAGGTGGAAGGCAAGATTCACCGCCTCCTCCATGCTTTCCGCGCGATGCACCGGGCAGGCGTCGCCGATGGCCGCCTCGATGAGCGGGCCGTCGCGGCCGATGCGCACCACGGCGCGGGCCTTCTTCACGGCCTCCCGCAGGGGCGAGAAATCCTGGCCCTTGCCATCGCCGCCGGCGATCAGCACCACCGGCGCGGTGAAGCCGAGCAGGGCCGCGGCGGTGGCGCCGACGTTGGTGCCCTTGGAATCGTCGTAGAAGGTGCGACCCTCCACCTCCGCCACCTTCTGCACCCGGTGCGGCAGGCCCTCGAAGGTTTTCAGCGCCGGCAGCAGCCCCTCGTAGGGCAGGCCGATGGCGCGGCACAGGGCCAGCGCCGCAAGCGCGTTGGCGGCGTTGTGCAGGCCGGCGATGGGCAGCTTGTCCACCGGCAGCAGGGCTTCCCCGCCCTCGCACAGCCAGAGGCGGTCCTTGCGCGTGGCGAGGCCGAAGTGGCCGGCCGCGAGGGGCTCGTCCACGTTCAGGCCGAAGCTCCATTGCATGCGGTCCGGCAGGGCCATGGCCATCACCGTCGGGTCGTCCCGATTCAGCACCTGCACGCCCGGGCCGCTGAAGATGCGGGCCTTGGCGGCCGCGTAGTCGTGCAGGCCGGCGTAGCGGTCCATGTGGTCTGCGGAGATGTTGAGCACCGTCGCCGCGTCGGGCTTCAGGCTGCTGGTGGTTTCCAGCTGAAAGCTGGAGAGCTCGAGCACCCACACGTCCGGGCAGCGGCCCAGGGTGTCCTGGTTGTCCAGGGCGTCCAGCACGGGCAGGCCGATGTTGCCGGCGACCACGGTGTCCAGGCCGACGGCGGCGCACAGGTGGCCCACCAGGCTGGTGACCGTGCTTTTGCCGTTGGAGCCGGTGATGGCGATGACGTAGGCGGAAGTGCCTTGAATGGCGCGGGCGAACAGCTCGACATCGCCCACCACGTCCTTGCCCGCCCGCACCGCCCATTGCAGCTCGGGGGTGGCCAGGGCGACGCCCGGGCTGACGACGATGAGATCGGCCCAGGCGAAATCGGCGCGATCGAAGCCGCCCAGGCGCAGGCTCACCTCCGGGAAGGCTTCGCGGATGCGCTGGGCGTGCGGCGGTTCCTCGCGGCTGTCGGTGGCGCGCACGCGGGCGTCCTGCTCGACCAGCCAGCGCACGCAGGAAGCGCCGGTGTCGCCGAGGCCGACGACCAGGGTCTTGAGACCCTGGACGTGAGACCTGAGGCGTGAGGCGTGAGGCGTGTTCATCATCACCTCAGCTTCAAGGACGCGAGACCGATGAGCACCAGCATCATGCTGATGATCCAGAAGCGGACGACGACTTGCGTCTCTTTCCAGCCCTTCTTCTCGAAGTGGTGGTGGATGGGCGCCATGAGGAAGACCCGCTTGCCGCGCAGCTTGTACGAACCCACCTGGACCATGACCGAGATGGCCTCGGCGACGAAGACGCCGCCCATGATGAACAGCACGATTTCCTGCCGCGTGATCACCGCCACCACGCCGAGGCCGGCGCCCAGGGCCAGGGCGCCGACGTCGCCCATGAAGACCTCGGCCGGATAGGCGTTGAACCAGAGGAAGGCGAGTCCCGCCCCGACCATGGCGGCGCAGAAGATGACCAGTTCGCCGGCGCCGGGGATGTGCGGCAGGCCCAGGTACCTGGAGAACACGGCGTGGCCGGCGACGTAGGCGAACACCGCGAGGGCGCCCGCGACCATCACCGTGGGCAGGATGGCGAGACCGTCGGCGCCGTCGGTGAGGTTCACCGCGTTGCTGCTGCCGACGATGACGAAATAGGCCAGCACCACGAAGCCGATCGCCCCCAGCGGCATGACGATCTGCTTGAAGAAGGGCACGATGAGCTCGGTCTGCGCCGGCAGGTGGGCGGACCAGGCCAGCCAGGCGGCGATGAGGAGGGCGATGACCGACTGCCAGAAGTACTTCCAGCGCGAGGCCAGGCCCTTGGGGTTCTTTTCCACCACCTTGCGCCAGTCGTCCACCCAGCCGATGGCGCCGAAGCCCACCAGGGTGAGCAGGGCGATCCACACGTAGCGGTTGGTGAGATCGGCCCACAGCAGGGTGGTGGCGATGATCGAGGCGAGGATGAGGGCGCCGCCCATGGTCGGCGTGCCGGCCTTGACCAGGTGGGTCCGCGGGCCGTCGTCGCGCACCGGCTGGCCGACCTTGAGAGCGGCCAGCTTGCGGATCATCCAGGGGCCGACGATGAAGGAGATGACCAGGGCGGTGAGCGCCGCCAGCACCGCGCGCAGGGTGATGTAGTGGAAGACGTTGAACAGGCGGATGTCGGTGCCGATCCACTTGGCGAGCATCAGGAGCATGGTTTGCCCTCCGTAGGGCCGCCCCGAGGAGGGCAATCCGCCCCCCCGGGGGGCAGCGAAGCGTGGGGGCCGTCCACCCTCGCCATGAAAGAGT
The DNA here is from genome assembly GCA_037446455.1 of Hydrogenophilales bacterium. GTDB lineage: Bacteria > Pseudomonadota > Gammaproteobacteria > Burkholderiales > Thiobacillaceae > PFJX01. The sequence continues at coordinate 12,093 of JBBIIR010000008.1, forward strand.
TGACCACGCGTTCCATCTTCATGAAGCGGGAACCCTTCACCAGCACCGTGACCTCCGGGCCCAGGGCGCACTCGATTTCCGCCAGCAGTTCCTCGATGCGCTCGAAGTGCATGGCGCCGGCGCCGAAGCCTTGCGCCGTGTGGAGCGACATCTCGCCCAGGCAGAGCAGGCGCTGGATGCCCGCGGCCTTGGCCCGTTCGCCCACTTCCCGATGCAGCGCCGCCGCATCCGGCCCCAGTTCGCCCATGTCGCCGAGCACCAGGATGCGGCTGCCGGGCCGCGCCGCCAGCACCTGGATGGCGGCCAGCATGGAGTCGGGATTGGCGTTGTAGGTGTCGTCGATGAGGGTGGCGCCGAGGATGCAGGGATGTACTTGCAGGCGGCCCTTGCTGCCGGTAAACGCGGCCAACCCCCGCGCCACGGCGGCGCTCGAAGCGCCCAGCGCCAGGGCCGCCGTGGCCGCGGCGGCGGCGTTGCGCCGGTTGTGTTCGCCGGACACCCGCAGGGTGACGTCGATACGCCCTTGCGGCGTGTCGAGGGCGAGTGGGCAAGCCGTTGCCGACCCAGTCCCATTTCGCCCTGCCGAATCACCGCTTGCAACGATGCGCACGTCCGCCGCGGCGGCGTGGCCGAAGCGCAGCACCCGGTGGCCGACGTTGAGGCCGCGCCAGTAGTCGGCGAAGGCGTCGTCGGCGTTGACGATGGCGATGCCGCCCTCCTTGAGGCCGGCGTAGATCTCGCCCTTGGCGCGGGCGATCGCCTCGACGCTGCCCAGGCCCTCCAGGTGGGCGCGCAGGGCGTTGTTGACCAGGGCCACGTCGGGACGGGCCAGCCGCGTCAGGTAGTCGATCTCGCCGGCATGGTTCATGCCCATCTCGATGACCGCGTAGCGGTGGGCCGGCGTCAGCCGCAGCAGGGTGAGCGGCACGCCGATGTCGTTGTTGAGGTTGCCGGCGGTCGCCAGCACCGCGTCGGCGCCGACCTCCTCGGCGAGGATGGCGGCCAGCATTTCCTTCACCGTGGTCTTGCCGTTGCTGCCGGTGATGGCGGCCAGCCGCGCCGGCATTTGCGCGCGGCGCCAGGCGGCCAGGCGGCCCAGGGCCAGGCGCGTGTCGGCCACATGGAGCGTGGCGTGCGCCGTCCGGGGCGCGGCGTGCGCGGCCTCCACCATGACCGCGGCGGCGCCCAGCTGCATGGCTTTGTCGACGAAGGCGTGGCCGTCGAAGCGCGGGCCGCGCAGGGCGACGAACAGGCAGCCGGGCGGCAACTGGCGGGTGTCGGTGCTGACGCCGGTGAACTCGACGTCGCTTCCCGTCATCGTCGCGCCCAGGGCGCTGGCGGCTTCAGACAGGCGCATGCCGGCTCCTGGCCGCGCGTTCGCGCAGGGCGGCGCGGGCCTCGGCGAAATCCGAGAAGGGCTGCCGCACGCCCTGGATTTCCTGGTAATCCTCGTGGCCCTTGCCGGCCAGGACGACGATGTCCTCGGCCTCCGCCGCGAGGATGGCGGCGCGGATGGCGGCGCGGCGGTCGACCATGGCTTCCTGGCCGGGCGGCATGCCGGCGAGGATGTCGGCGAGGATGCCGGCGGGGTCCTCGTTGCGCGGGTTGTCGCTGGTGACGATGGCCAGATCCGCCGTCGCCGCCACCGCCGCGCCCATCAGCGGACGCTTGCCGGTATCGCGGCCGCCGCCGCAGCCGAACACGCAGACCAGGCGGCCGCCGCCGAGCGGCTTAAGCGAGCGCAGCACCTTGTCGAGGGCGTCGGGGGTATGGGCGAAATCGACGATCACCGTCGGTTCGCCCTCCCGCGTGGGCACGCGCTGCATGCGGCCGCTGACCGGGCGGGCCGCGGCCAGGGCGGCGAGGGCCTGGTCGAGGGGAAGGTCGGCGGCGAGCAGGGCGCCCAAGGTGGCCAGCAGGTTGTAGGCGTTGAATTCACCGAGCAGGCCGCAGACGAGTTCGCCGCTTCCCCAGGGCGAGGCGATGCGCAGGCGCAGGCCGTGGCGATCGGCCCGGCAGTCTTCGGCGCGCAAATCTCCGGCGCGCAGGCCGTAACTCAGCACCCGGCAACGCCCGCCGCGTAGTTGCCCGGCCAGGGCGGCGCCGAGTTCGTCGTCGGCGTTGAGCACCGCCCAGCCCAGGTCGGGCCAGTGGAACAGGCGCGACTTGGCGGCGGCGTAGGCCTCCATGCTGCCGTGGTAGTCGAGATGGTCGCGCGACAGGTTGGTGAACACCGCCACGTCGAAGGCGACCGCGTCCACCCGACCCTGATCCAGGCCGTGCGAGGAGACTTCCATGGCGACGCCGTGCGCGCCGGCGTCGCGGTAGCCGGCGAGCAGGCCCTGCAGGGTCACCGCGTCCGGCGTGGTGTGGCTGGCGTGGCTGCCGGCCACCCCGCCCTCGACATCGACGAAACCGTTGCCGAGCGTACCCAGGGTGGCGGTGCGCTGTCCCGCGCGGGACAGCGCCGCGGCCAGCCAGTGGGCCACCGAGGTCTTGCCGTTGGTGCCGGTGATGCCGGTCATCCACAAGGCGCGCGAAGGCTCTTGATACCAGATGGCGGCCAGCGTGGCCGCGTGTTTGGCCAGGCCGGCCAGCGACAGATGCGGGATGCGCCAGGCGGGGTCCCAGGTCCAGCCGGCGGGCTCCCAGACCACCGCGGCGGCGCCGGCCTGGATGGCCTGGGCGATGTGGCCGCGGCCGTCGTGCGTCCGGCCGGGGTGCGCCAGGAAGATGTCGCCGGCCGCCAGTCTCCGGCTGTCCGCGCTCATGCCGCGCGCTTCCGGCGCCAGCGCGCGCAAGGCTTCGACCAGGGCGTGGCAGTTGGCCGTTTCGGCATGCGGATTCATGTCGACTCCGGCACCACGGCGGGCGCCGCCCCGGGTGGCGCGCTGTTCTGGTTGAAGGGGGCGTCGGGCGGTATCGCCATGAAGCGCAGGGCGCCGGCCATGACGCGCGAGAACACCGGGGCCGCGACCAGGCTGCCGTAGTACACCCGGCCGCCCGGCTCGTCGAGCATCACCGCCACCACCAGACGGGGGTCGGAGGCCGGGGCCAGGCCGACGAAGGAGCTGATGTAGCGGTTTCTCGCGTAAGCGCCGTCGACGAATTTGTGGGCGGTGCCGGTCTTGCCGGCGACGCGGTAGCCGGCGACGCGCGCGGTGGGCGCGGTGCCGCCGTCCTCGGTGACGCGTTCCATCATGGCCAGCACCTGGCGGGCGGACTCCGCGCTCATGACGCGGGTGCCGGTGGCGGCGCCCTCGCGGCGCAGGGTGGTGACGGCGGGCATGACGCCATCGTTGGCGAAGGCGGTGTAGGCCCGCGCCAGTTGCAACAGGCTCAGCGACAGGCCGTGGCCGTAGGACATGGTGGCCTTCTCGATGGGCCGCCAACTGGTGTAGGGCCGCAGGCGGCCGCCGACCTCGCCGGGCATGCCGGACCTGGGCGGGCTGCCGAGTCCGGCGCGGTTGAGCAGCTTCCAGTAGTCCTCGCCGCGCATGTCCAGGGCCACCTTGGCCAGGGCGACGTTGCTCGACACCTGCACCGCGTCGGAGATGCTCATCACCCCTTTCGGATGGATGTCGTTGATGCGCCGGTCGCCCACCACGAACCAGCCCGGTCCGGTGTCGATGCGGGTTTCCGGCCGCACCACGCCGGCGTCCAGAGCGGCGGCGACGAACAGCGGCTTCATCGTCGAACCGGGCTCGAAGGTGTCGGTGACGGCGCGGTTGCGCAGGCGCGCGGGCTCGAAGGTGGAACGGCTGTTGGGGTTGAAGCTGGGGCTGTTGGCCAGGGCCAGCACCTCGCCGGTCTTGGCGTCCAGCACCACCAGCGAGCCGGCCCGCGCCTGGTGCTGCTGCACCGCGTCGTTGAGTTCGCGATAGGCCAGATACTGGATGTGCTGGTTGAGCGACAACACCAGGTCGCGTCCCGGCTTGGGCGCCTTCAGCCGCTCGAGGACCTCCA